>NZ_JBEXSH010000365.1:0-8426 GCF_040613555.1 Streptomyces sp. NPDC006265 | reverse complement strand
CTTGAGATGAAGAAGCACTGCCCGCGTTGCAATGCGCACACCGCGCACCGCGAAACGCGATAGGTGAGGGCGGTTTCGGTGTCGAGCCAGCAGGTGTCCTGCGGCGCGGAAGGAGTGTCCTCGGAGGAGGATTCCTGGGCGTCGGGCTCCCGAGGTTCGGAAGACCCGGCCTCCGCCGCGGCCACCGCCCGCAGCGCCGTCAGGAGCGGCGCCACCGCCGGTTCGTGCCGCAGCGGCACGTCGTCACCGTCGACGTCCACGGGGACGCCCGCCGCCGTGAGGGCGCGGCGGACCGTCGGGATGGTGCGGGAGCCGGCGCGCACCAGGACGGCCATGGCGCCCCAGGGGACGCCGTCCTCCAGGTGGGCCCTGCGGAGGATGTCGGCGATGTTGTCCAGCTCCGTCCCGGACGTCGGGTAGGTGTATGCCTCGACGCGGCCGCCGTCCCGTACGGGGGCGAGTTCGCGGTGGGCACGCACCTTTTCGGCAGGCAGGCGGGTCAGCGGCATGCGCTGGGTGAGCAGCCGGGTGGCGGTCAGCAGGCCGGCTCCGGAGCGGCGGGACGTGCGCAGCACGGAGACGGGGGCGGGGCGGCCGTCCGCGCGGGGGAAGGCGTGCGGGAAATCCAGGATGCCGTTGACGTCGGCACCCCTGAACGCGTAGATCGACTGGTCGGGATCGCCGAAGGCCACGAGCGTGCGGCCACCGCCGGCCAGGGCGTCCAGCAGTCGTACCTGAGCGGGATCCGTGTCCTGGTACTCGTCGACGTAGACGGCGTCGTACCGGGCGGCGAGCCACGCCGCGACGTCGGGGCGGCGGGCCAGGAGCACCGCTCGGTGGACGAGTTCCGCGTAGTCGATCACCCCCTGCAGGTCGAGCACGTCGAGGTACTCGGCGAGGAAGGCGGCCGCGGCGCGCCAGTCGGGCCGTCCCGTGCGGCGGGCGAAGGCGTCCAGGGCGTCGGGACCGAGGCCCAGTTCGCGGCTGCGGGCGAGCACCGCGCGGACCTCGTCGGCGAAACCGCGGGTGGTCAGGCAGGCGCGCAGTTCGTCCGGCCAGCGCACGTGCGCGAGGCCGAGCCGTTCCAGGTCCATCTGGCCCGCGAGGAGCTCCCGCACCGAGACGTCCTGTTCGGGGCCGGACAGCAGTCGCAGCGGCTCGACGAAGAGGTCGCTGTCCTGGTGGGCGCGGACCAGGGCGTAGCAGAACGAGTGGAAGGTGGTCGCCTGGGGAGCGCGGGCCGCCCCGGCCCGTCGGGCCAAGCGGTCGCGCAGCTCAACGGCCGCCCGGCGGCTGAACGTGAGCACCAGGACGCGCTCGGGGTCCCCGCCCCGGGCGACGCGTTCGGCCACGGACTCGACGAGCGTGGTGGTCTTGCCGGTGCCCGGACCTGCGAGGACGAGCAGCGGTCCCCGCCTGTGGTCAACCACGGAGCGCTGTGAGGCGTCCAAAAGAGGGGGGTCCACCCGAGCAGGAGGGGTACGTACCAGTCGGTAAGCGCCACGGCTCCCCCGCCGCACCCGAGGGTGCGACAGGCCGCTGGTGAAGGAAGAGGAGCTCACGTGGTTCGCCGGTTCTGGTGGAAGTGCTGGTTGGCGGGCCACCGCGGGTGGCGGGCGGTGACCGCGGGGTGACGGGGGCACGCGCAGCCGACGCTACGCCGCCGAATGAGGCGGAAGCAGGGCTTCCCCTTCTTCCCGCCGGACACTCTCGGCACTCGTGCCCCTCGCCTCACGAACGTACGTCATGCACACGGTGTGCCCGGATTCCCCCGTACGGATCACGGGTCACACGAGAGGCCGTCCGATGGCGGAAGCTGTCAGGTGTGACCCTCCGCGCGATCGCCGCCGTCCCACCGCGCCCGTCTCATGTCGATGCGCGGCAGGTGGCCCTCGGCGGCGCGGCTCGCCTCCTTCAGGGGCGTGCCCTCCGCCCGGTAGTGGCCGAGCGCCCGCTGTTCGTGCCCGGGCAGCAGAACGCCGTCCGCGCGGACGACGCGCCACCAGGGAGCGGCTCCTCCGTAGAGCGCCATCATGCGGCCGACCTGCCGCGGGCCCCCCTGCTCCAGCCACTCGGCGACGTCCCCGTAGGTCATGACACGACCCGACGGAATCAGTTCGGCGACGTCGAGGACCTGCTCGGCGTACTCGGGCAGCGCTTGCGCGGGCCCGTCCTCGTACCGGCCCCCCTCAGGGCTCTGCTCACTCATCCGCCCCATCCTGCCCCACCCCACCGACAACGGGCCGGTCGCGCTCCGGAGCGTTTCCCTCGTCCGGCAGGGGCGCGTCGGGCAGACTGTCCGCCCCCGCATGTGCACCCTGATTGCCCCGTGTGCCGGTGCGGCATGCCACCATCGTGCGGGCGGTGATCGGTGATACGAGACCAAGAAGAGACGATGAAGCAGCAGGGTGCGCACCCCGAGGACACGGAGGGCACCTCTGACGCTTCGTCGCGCCCGGACACCCCGGCCGACGGTCCGAAGGGGACGGCGAAGAAGCCCCGGGCGGCCGCCGAGGAGCCCGACCTCGCGCACATCGACGAGGTGGAGGGCGACGAACCGCTGCTCCCCGCGCGCGTGCACCGCCCGTCCGACCTGATGCGCCTGCTGGTGGGCGTGCTGGCCGTCGCGGTCCTGATCGGGATCGCCGCGTTCGCACACGGCACCACCTCGGGACTCGAACAGGACATCAACAAGGGCACCGGGCAGGCGCCCGACCTGCTCATCAAGATCGCGGGGCTGGCCTCCAGCATCGCGATCCTGCTGGTGCCGGTCGCCTTCGCCATCGAGCGGTTGATCAAACGGGACGGGCTGCGGATCGCCGACGGCGTGCTCGCGGCGGTCCTCGCGCACGGTGTG
Source organism: Streptomyces sp. NPDC006265 (assembly GCF_040613555.1). Taxonomy (NCBI): domain Bacteria; kingdom Bacillati; phylum Actinomycetota; class Actinomycetes; order Kitasatosporales; family Streptomycetaceae; genus Streptomyces; species Streptomyces sp. NPDC006265. The sequence continues at coordinate 5,569 of NZ_JBEXSH010000365.1, read as the reverse complement.
ACCCTCGCCACGGACCTGTGGGTGGCGAGGGCCGCCCCCGATTCGATCCAGGAGGCGCTCACCCAGCCCTCCCCCAGCGACATCCACGCGCTGACCGATCCCGTGCACGGATATCTGGCCCCGGTCATCGCCTACATGACGGCCGTCGGCATGTCCCGCAGACCGAGATGGCGCGCGGTGCTGTGGGTCGTGCTGCTCCTCGACGCCTTCTCGATGCTTGTCACCGGGTACACGACCCCGTTCTCGATCATCCTGACCGTGCTGATCGGCTGGACCGTGGCCTACGGCACGCTGTACGCGGTCGGCTCGCCCAATGTCCGGCCCACCGGGCAGACGCTGATGGCCGGCCTGCGGACGGTCGGGTTCCGCCCGGTCAGCGCCTCACGAGAGGACACCTCGGACAACCCGGACACCGGGGACCGGGGCCGCCGCTACTTCGTCACGCTGGAGGACGGCCCACCCCTGGACGTGACGGTGGTCGACCGGGAGCAACAGGCCCAGGGCTTCTTCTACCGCGCCTGGCGCAACCTGACGCTGCGCGGCTTCGCCACCCGCAGCAGCCTCCAGTCGTTGCGCCAAGCCCTGGAGCAGGAGGCCCTGCTGGCGTACGCGGCCATCGCGGCCGGAGCCAACGCACCCAAGCTGATCGCCACCTCGGAGCTCGGCCCCGACGCGGTGATGCTCGTCTACGAGCACAGCGGTGGGTGCACCCTTGACTCGCTGTCCGACGAGGAGATCACCGACGACCTGCTGCGCGACACCTGGAACCAGGTGAAGGCCCTGCAGTCGCGGCGTATCGCGCATCGCAGGCTGGTGGGCGACGCGATCCTGGTGGATCCTTCCGGCAAGGTGATCCTCACCGATCTGCGCGTCGGCGAGATCGCGGCCGGCGATCTGCTGCTGCGCATGGACACCTCCCAACTGCTGGTGACCCTCGGCCTGCGGGTCGGCGCCGAGCGCACGGTGGCCTCGGCGGTGGGGGTGCTCGGACCCGACGCGGTGGCGGACTGCCTGCCGATGCTCCAGCCCATCGCGCTCAGCCGTTCCACGCGCGCGACGCTGCGCAGACTGGCCCGCGAGCGTACCCAGCGCGAGCGCGAGGCGGTCCTGGAGGCGTCCCGGCAGGCGAAGCAGGCCCGCCTTGAGGAGGACGCGGAGCAGTCACGCGTCGTTCTGGAGAAGCCCGACAAGAAGGCCGCACGGGCGGAGCAGCGGGCCGAGAAGCGGGCGATCGACGAGGCTTTGGAGGAGGCGCGCGAGGAGGACCTGCTCACCCAGATCCGGCACGCGGTGCTGCGGATCAGGCCGCAGGCGCCCGTCGAGCCGGCCCGGCTGGAGCGGGTGCGGCCGCGCACGCTGATCAGTTTCATCGCCGGCGCGATCGGCGCGTACTTCCTGCTGACGCAGCTCACACACATCGAGCTCGGGCCGCTCATCGCGAACGCCGAGTGGGGCTGGGTCGCCGCGGCCGTGCTGTTCTCGATGTGCAGCTACATCGCGGCGGCGATGGCGCTCCTGGGGTTCGTGCCCGAGCGGGTGCCCTTCGTACGGACCGTCGCGGCGCAGGTCGCCGGGTCGTTCGTGAAGATCGTCGCCCCGGCGGCGGTGGGCGGAGTCGCCCTGAACACGCGCTTCCTGCAGCGGGCGGGAGTACGACCGGGGCTCGCGGTGGCGAGTGTCGGCGCCTCTCAGTTGTTCGGGCTCGGCTGCCACATCCTGATGCTGCTGTCCTTCGGCTATCTGACCGGCACCGAGAAGACGCCGTCGCTGTCGCCGTCCCGGACGGTCATCGCCGGTCTGCTCACGGTGGCCGTGCTCGTGCTCGTGGTGACGTCGGTGCCGTTCCTGCGGAAGTTCGTCGTCACGCGCGTGCGGTCGCTGTTCGCGGGTGTCGTGCCGCGCATGCTGGACGTGCTCCAGCGGCCGCAGAAGCTCGTCACCGGCATCGGCGGCATGCTGCTGCTGACCGCCTGCTTCGTCATGTGCCTGGACGCGTCGATCCGCGCGTTCGGCGACGAGTCCACGTCGATCAGCATCGCCAGCGTCGCCGTCGTCTTCCTCGCGGGCAACGCCCTCGGGTCCGCGGCGCCGACACCGGGCGGTGTGGGCGCGGTCGAGGCGACCCTGACCGTCGGTCTGATCGCCGTCGGGCTGCCGAAGGAGGTCGCGGCACCAGCGGTCCTGCTCTTCCGCCTGCTGACGCTGTGGCTGCCCGTGCTGCCGGGCTGGCTGGCCTTCAACCACCTCTCGCGCAAGCAGGCCCTCTGACACGACCGGGCGGGGAGCAGCTTCCTCCCCTGCCCCTCCTACCTCATACGGCACGCGTCCCGCGCGCCCTTTTCGGTACCGCCGCAGGATGGAACCATGCCACCCCTCCTCCGGCTGCGCGCCGCCGCCCTGACCGCCTCCGCCGTACTGCTGTCGACCGTGCTGGCGGGTTGCGGCGACGACGCCAAGGACGAGGACGTCACGCGGCAGGACTTGAGCTGGAAGGCCTGCCCTGCCCCGGACGCGGCCCAGGGCGGAGGCACCTCGCCCTCTCCTCTGCCGGACGACGGCGAGTGGCAGTGCGCGACCATGAAGGCCCCGCTCGACTGGAGCGACCCGAAGGGCGACACGATCGGCCTGGAGCTGATCCGGGTCAGGACGACCGGCCCCGAGAACGCACGCATCGGCTCGCTCATCTTCAACTTCGGCGGCCCCGGAGGCTCGGGCGTCACCTCGCTGCCCGCCTTCGCGGAGGGCTACGAGAAGCTGCGCACCCGCTACGACCTGGTCAGCTTCGACCCGCGCGGGGTCGGCCGCAGCGACCCGGTGATCTGCGAGAACGACCAGCAGCTCGACGCCTACTTCCAGCAGGACGCAACCCCCGACGACGCCGCCGAGCGCACCCAGCTCGTCGACAACACCAAGGAGTTCAACGACGCCTGCGAGGACAACTCGGAGAAGATCCTTCCGCACGTGCGCACCACCGACGCGGCCCGCGACCTGGACCTGATGCGCCAGGTCCTCGGCGACGACAAGCTGCACTACTTCGGCATCTCCTACGGCACCGAACTGGGCGGCGTCTACGCCCACCTGTTCCCGAAACGGGTCGGCCGAGCCGTGTTCGACGCCGTCGTCGACCCCACGCAGGACCCCGAACAGGGGTCGCTGGGGCAGGCCAAGGGGTTCCAGCTCGCACTCGACAACTTCGCCGAGGACTGCGTGTCGCAGGCCGAGGAGTGCCCGATCGGCGACAGCGCCCAGGACGTGAAGGACCGTATCGCCAGACTGCTCGACGACCTCGACCGCACTCCGATCCCGGGGATCTTCCCGCGTCAGCTGACCCAGACCGCGGCGACCAGCGGCATCGCACAGGCGCTGTACTCGCAGGACTTCTGGGAGTACCTCACCGAGGGCCTGGAGCAGGCGTACGACGGTGACGGCCGGATCCTGCTGTCGCTGTCCGACTCGATGAACGGGCGCAGCGAGAACGGCGAGTACAGCAACATCACCCCCGCCAACGTCGCCATCAACTGTGCCGACGACAAACCCCGCTACGACAGCGCCTATGTCGAGCGGAAGCTGCCCGATTTCCGGGCCGCATCGGACCTGTTCGGCGACTACCTGGCGTGGTCCATGCTCAGCTGCACCGACTGGGCCGTGCCGGGCGCCGCCGACCACCCGGACGTCAGCGCTCCGGGCTCGGCTCCCATCCTGGTCGTCGGCAACACCGGCGACCCGGCCACGCCGTACGAGGGCGCGCGGGCCATGGTGAACGCGCTGGGCAAGGGCGTCGGTGTCGAGCTGACGTACCGGGGCCAGGGGCATGGCGCCTACGACAGCAAGAACAAGTGCGTGCAGGGCGCGGTGGACGGCTATCTGCTGGACGGGAAAGTGCCACCGGCGGGGACCGTCTGCTCCTGACACCTGCGACGTTCCTGACGAACTAGCAGGCCAGAAGGTTATCCACAGGCTGCAACGGCCGACGTGGGATCTGCCTACCATGGCCTGACCGCCATCCGCGGCACGGAGCGGGCGGCCTGCGAAGGGGGGATGGGCAATGACGCGCCTCGCTCGGTGGACCGCTCTGGCGGCCGCCTCGGCCCTGCTGGCCGCCGGCTGTAGCGGCGGTTCGTCCGACGACGACAAGAGCAGTCTTTCCTGGGGCCGTTGCGAGGCAACCGCCGACGGCCCCGCGCCGAGCAGCGAATGGCAGTGCGCGACGGTGAAGGTGCCGCTGGACTGGTCGAAACCGGACGGCGAGACGATCGGCCTGGGGCTGATCCGCGCCAGGGCCCGCGGCGAGGACCGCCTCGGGTCGCTGCTGTTCAACTTCGGCGGCCCGGGCGCATCGGGCGTGTCCATGATGCCGTCGTACGCCCCGACCGTCTCCTCACTCCGCGAGCGGTACGACCTGGTGAGCTGGGACCCGCGCGGCGTGGGCGCCAGCGAGGGCGTGCGCTGCCGCGGCGACAAGCAGATCCAGGCCGCCGAGTCGGTGGACGTCACCCCGGACACCCCCGCCGAGGAGAAGGCGTACTTCGAGGACGCCGCCGACTTCGGCAAGGGCTGCCAGAAGGACGCCGGGAAGCTGATGGCGCATGTCTCGACCGCCGACTCGGCCCGCGACATGGACCGCATCCGGCAGGTCCTCGGCGACGACAGGATGAACTACTTCGGCATCTCCTACGGCACCGAACTGGGCGGCACCTATGCCCACCTCTTCCCGACGAAGGTGGGGCGCATGACGCTGGACGCGGTCGTCGACCCCACCGCCGACACCGTGGGCCATGCCCTGAACCAGGCCAGGGGCTTCCAGCGCGCGCTGAACGGCTATCTCAGGTCCACGGGCCAGGACCCGCAGGACGGCACGCGCAAGATCGCGGAGCTGCTCCGGCGCATCGACGCCCGCCCCCTGGCGACGGGCGCGCCGGGACGGAAGCTGACCCAGGCCCTCGCGGTCACCGGCATCATCCTGCCGCTGTACAGCAAGGACAGCTGGCCGACGCTGGCCAGCGCCCTCGAGGCGGCGGAGAGCGGCGACGGCTCGGAGTTGCTGGTCCTCGCCGACCGCTACAACGAACGCGATCCGTCGGGGCGCTACGGCACGACGACCCACTCCCAGCGGGTCATATCGTGCCTGGACGACAGGCAGCGGCCGACGGTGGCCGAGACGAAGAAGCTGCTGCCTCGATTCGAAACGGTCTCCCCGGTCTTCGGGACGTTCCTCGGCTGGGACACGGCCGGCTGGTGCCACGACTGGCCGGTGCCCGGGCAGCACGACACCCCGGAGGTGAGCGCCCCCGGCGCGTCACCGGTCCTGGTCGTCGGCAACACCGGCGACCCGGCCACGCCGTACGAGGGCGCGCGGAGGATGGCCGGCGAGCTGGGCAAGCGCGTCGGGGTGCTGCTCACCTGGCGGGGCGAGGGGCATGGCGCCTACGGCAGTGGGAGCGACTGCGTGGACTCCGCGGTGAACGCGTACCTGCTGGAACAGGTCCATGGGGTCCAGGGCAGGGTCCAGGTTCATGTGCTCGCGCAGGGCCGCCGCCATGGTCTCGGCGTCCTGGCGGGCGGCCTCGAT
>NZ_JBEXSH010000364.1:0-8429 GCF_040613555.1 Streptomyces sp. NPDC006265 | reverse complement strand
GTTCACGGGACGTGAGGACGATCACCCATATCCGTTCGGCCAGTTCCTTGTGCGCCAGGTACGGGCGCGCGCGGGTCCAGCCATCGCTATCGGGGGACCATCCGGCGCTCCGGCCTGCTGTGGGTGAATCCGCTGTTGCTGCGCCGCCGGGTGGACGTGCGGCTGCGGCACTGGCGCAGCGAGCCTGTGCCCGCGTCCGACGGGAGCGGGGTCGCGCTGCGGGTGGTCGTCCTGGTGGTGTGGCGGGTGCGGGACACCGCCCGGGCCATGCTGGGCGTCGAGGACCACGAGACGTATCTGCGCGAGTGCGTCGAGGCGGGGCTGGCCCGGGTGCCGGTGGAGATGCCGGGCGGGCCGAGGGGAGCCGGGGACGCTGCGGGCGAGGCGCTGACGCGGCTGGTGGCGGCGGACGCGGCCCCGGTCGGTCTGGAGGTGTTCTCCGTGCAGCCGGTGCGCGTGGAGTACGCCCCCGAGGTCGCCGCCGCGATGCACCGCCGCCGGATCGCCGCGCTGGACGCCCAGCACCGGGCGAGCGTGCTCACCTCGGTCGTGGACTCGGTGGAGGACACGGTGACCCGGCTGACCGTGCGGGGTCTGGTCGAACTCGACGACTACGAGCGCAAGGCGCTGGTGAAGGACCTGACGGTGGCGTTCTGCGCCGGCCGGGGCGAAACAGCCCCGTGATTGGTATGGACATGTTCAACAACCGCCCATAATCTCGAACTTGGTCTAGACCTGCACGCACAGCTCACCGAACTTCCCCCACGTTCTCCAGGAGCGGCAGCATGCGTACAAGGACCAAGTTGTCCGCAGCCGCGGTGGGACTGGCCACGACCGGAGCCCTCGTGCTCTCCTCCGGCGGTGCCAGCGGCCACGGCTACACCGACCTCCCCATCAGCCGGCAGAAGCTCTGCCAGAACGGCACCGTGACCAACTGCGGCTCGATCCAGTGGGAGCCGCAGAGCGTCGAGGGCCCGAAGGGCTTCCCGGGCTCCGGCCCGGCCGACGGGCAGATATGCAACGCCGGGCTCGGCCACTTCAGCCAGCTCAGCGCACCACGCACCCCGTCCGGCGGCGCCTGGCCCGCCACGAAGGTGACGGGCGGCCAGAACTACACGTTCCGCTGGCAGTTCACGGCCATGCACGCCACGACCGACTTCAAGTACTACGTCACCAAGCCCGGCTGGAACCAGAACCACAACCTGGCCCGGTCCGACCTCAACCTCACCCCGTTCTTCACGGTGCCGTACAACGGGCAGCGCCCGCCCTCCACGCTCTCGCACAGTGGAAGGCTGCCGACCGGGCTGAGCGGGCGTCACGTCATCGTGGCCGTATGGACGATCGCCGACACGGCCAACGCGTTCTACGCCTGCTCGGACGTGACGTTCTGAGCCCTTCCGAACCTCTGAGCTTCTCTTGAGTCACCGCCGCGGCCGGTGTGGGTAAGTTCCTGCCACGCCGGCCGCTCGAAGGCCGCACAGGGCCTCGGGGGAGCTCATGGAAATCTTGTTCTACATCGTGCCCACGCTCATGATCGCGGTTGCTTCCTGTGCGGTGGTCGTGGTGATCCGCCGCTCCGTGCGGGTCAGCCGCGCCTGGAGTGGCGGCCTGACCGCCGAGGCCCGCTGCCTGCGGACGTACACCACGACGAGTGGGGGCGGCGACAGCTCGGTGCGCACCACTCTGCACCACGTGTACGAGTTCACCGCGCGCGACGGCCGCGGCGTCCGCTTCGAGGAGCATGGCGGGCCGGGGACGACCCTCGAGGGCGACATCGTCACCGTGCACTACTCGGCGGACCGCCCGGAGCACGCCACGGCCAGGCCCCCGGCGCAGGGGAAGCTCGTCGCGGGCGCGGGATGTCTGCTCGCCTTCCTCGGCACGTTCATCCTCTTCGCCGTCGGCTTCATGGTGGTGACGTACGCGATGTTCTCCGCCGCGGACGACTTCCTGCAGCCGTAGCGCTCCACATCTGACGAGCCGTCAACTACCGTGCGCGCCCATGGACTCCAGGGAGAGCACGGTCGCGGAACTCATCACCGCCCGCTGGGGCGACCACCGCCCCGGCCTGCGCTGCGAAGACCGGACGCTGACGCACCACGAGGTGGCGGCGGGCGCCGCGGCCCGGGCGGCACTCCTCACGGACCTCCTCACACAGGCCGCCGAACCCCACCTCGGCGTGCTGCTCGACAACACCCCCGAGTTCCCGCAGTGGCTCGGTGCGGCGGCCCTGGCCGGGGCGGCCGTCGCCGGGGTCAACCCCACCCGCCGCGGCGCCGAACTCGCCCGCGACATCCTCCACACCGAGTGCCGCGTCCTGATCACCGAGCGGACCCACCTGCCGCTGCTGGAGGGCCTGGACCTGCGGGGCGTACGCCTCCTCGTGACGGACACGGCGGAGTACGGCGAGCTCCTCACCCCCTATGCGGACGCCCGCCCGGACCCCTCCCGCGCCACCCCGCGCGACCGCTTCCTGCTCTACTTCACCTCCGGCTCGACGGGCGCCCCCAAGGCCGCGCTCTGCTCCCAGGGCCGCCTGGCCGCCGCCGGGCGCTCCTTGGCGGACCAGTTCTCCCTGTCCGCGGACGACGTCCACTACGTCTGCATGCCGATGTTCCACGGCAACGCGGTGATCGCCGACTGGGCACCCGCGCTGGTGACCGGTGCGACGGTGGCGCTGCGCCGCCGCTTCTCGGCGTCCGGGTTCCTGCCGGACGTACGCCGGTACGGGGCGACGTACTTCACGTATGTGGGCCGGGCGATCCAGTACGTCCTCGCGACGGCGCCGCGACCGGACGACCGGGACAACCCCCTCCGCCTGGGCTTCGGCACGGAGGCGGGGGCGGCGGACGCGGCGGCCTTCGAGCGGCGGTTCGGGGTGCGGCTGGTGGAGGGCTACGGCTCCTCGGAGGGCGGGGCGGCGATCCCGTGGTCACCGGGCACCCCGCCGGGCGCCGTCGGCCGGGCGGAACCCGGGCTCGTCGTCCTCGACCAGGAGACCCACGAGGAGTGCCCGGCGGCCGTCTTCGACGGGGAGGGGCGGCTGCTCAACGGGGACGAGGCGATCGGCGAACTGGTCAACCGCGGCCCCAGCTCCTTCGAGGGCTACTGGCGCAATCCGCGGGCGGAGGCCGAGCGCCGCAGGTGGGGGTCCCCCCGCTCGAGCGAAGCCGAGAGTGGGGGAGGCTGGTACTGGACGGGCGACCTCTTCTACCGCGACACCGACGGCTACCTCTACTTCGCAGGCCGCACCGACGACCGCCTCCGCGTCGACGGCGAGAACCTGGCGGCCGCGATGATCGAGAACATCCTGGCCCGCTACGAGGGCGCCACCGCGGTCGCCGTCTACGCGGTCCCGGACCCGGTCACCGGCGACCAGGTCATGGCCACACTTGCCGGCACCTTCGACCCGCTGTCCTTTGCGGAGTTCCTGCTCGCCCAGCCGGATCTGGGGACGAAGATGGCGCCCCGGTTCGTGCGGGTGGTGGAGCGGATGCCGGTGACGGCCACCCACAAGATCCGCCGGGCGGAGCTGCGCAGGGAAGGTCTCACCTGCGCGGACCCGGTGTGGTGGCGGGGACCGGGGGAGTACACCTACCGCAGGATCCCGACGGGGAGCCCGAAAACGCTGAGGGGCCTCTCGCTCCCACGAGAGGCCCCTCATCCGTGCGCCGCCAGGGACTCGAACCCCGGACCCGCTGATTAAGAGTCAGCTGCTCTAACCAACTGAGCTAGCGGCGCATGACTCTCGCCTGCCATCGGAATCGTGTTCCGCGGCGGGCGACGGAGAAAATACTACCCAATGCCGAGGGGTGCTCCGGACCACCCGGTCCGGGGCTAGATCGCCATGGACAGCAGGACCGGTGCCGCGTGCCGGTTGAGGGCGTCGGCGGCCTGGCGCAGGCGGTGGGCGTGCTCGACCGGGAGGGACAGGGCGAGGCAGCCGACGGAGGAGCCGGCCGTGATCGGGACGGCCGCGCAGACCGTGCCGACCGCGTACTCCTGGAGGTCCAGGACGGGCACGGTGGGCGGCTGGGCCTCCAGGCGGGAGAGCAGGAGCCGGTCGCTGGTGATGGTGCGGGAGGTGAGGCGGGCCATCCGGTGCCGGGCGAGGTGGTCGCGGCGCCCCGCGTGGTCGAGCTGGGTGAGCAGGCTCTTGCCGATGGCGGTGGCGTGGGCCGAGGAGCGGAAGTCGACCCACTCGTTGACCTTGGGCGCGGCCGGGCTGTCGGCGTACTGGGTGATGCTGATCTCGCCGTCGACGTACCGGCTCATGTAGACGGCGGCGCCGACCGAGTCGCGCAGCCGGTCAAGCGTGCGCTGGAGCTTGTCGCGCAGGGCCTGCTCACGATGGTGGGCGGAGCCGAGGCGGGCCAGGGTCTCGCCCGTGACATACGCGCCGTCGGCGATCTGCTCCACGTAGCCCTCGCGGCGCAGCATGCGCAGGAGCGCGGTCAGCCGCTCCGGTGTGATGCCGGTGTACTGGGCTATCTCGGCGTCGGTGACACCGCTGGAACCGCGCGCCACCGTCTCCAGGACGCGCAGGGCTTCCTGGGCCGAGTGGTACGGGGTGGTCGGCTCGTGCTTCAGCGCCACGGTGGTCTCCCCCTGCGCTTGCTGTAGGGCCGTAATCCGGTCAGTGAACCTTTTCCAGGTTAACCGGCACAGGGCTTGCGGGGAGCGGGGGTTGACAAGATTCCCGGGGCCCCGGACTGGGACGATGACACTCTGGCATATGCCAGATGCATGCCCCAGCCCGGTCTTGTGTGAGGGGTCCGGCGTTCTGCCTGTTCACAGGCAGTAGTCACAGCACTGCGCTGAGGAACTCCCGTGTCCGGTCCAGCTCGGGGTCGCTGAAGATCTTCTCCGGCGTTCCCGACTCGATGATGCGGCCCGAATCGAACATCAGCACCTGGTCGGAGATGTCCCGGGCGAAATTCATCTCGTGGGTCACACAGAGCATCGTGATGTCCGTGGAGCGGGCGATGTCCCTGAGGACGTCGAGCACTCCCGCGACCAGCTCCGGGTCGAGCGCGGAGGTCACCTCGTCCAGGAGCAGCACCTGCGGCCGCATCGCCAGCGCACGGGCGATCGCCACCCGCTGCTGCTGACCACCGGACAGCTGCGCCGGATGAGCGTCGCACTTCTCGGCCAGGCCGACCATCTCCAGCAGACCCTTGGCCCGCTCCACCGCCTCGTCCTTCGACAGACCGAGGACGGTGACCGGCGCCTCCGTGATGTTCCGCAGCACCGTCATGTTCGGGAACAGGTTGAACTGCTGGAACACCATCCCGATCTTCTTGCGGACCTCCCGGACCTCCTTGTCGGAGGCGGGGAACAGCTGCTGCCCGTCGACCGTGATCGTGCCCTCGTCGGGCTTGAGCAGAGTCATCAGCAGCCGCAGGATCGTGGTCTTTCCGGAACCGGAGGGACCGATCAGGGTGACGTGCTTACCGGCGTCCACCGTGAAGTCCAGGTGGTCGAGGACCGTGTTCTGGCCGAACCGCTTGGTGACCTGTTCCAGCCGGATCAGCTCGCCGGCGCTCTGGGCGGGGTTCTTCTCGGGGTTGGGGAGAGTGTCAGTGGGCAAGGCGTCGCTCCAGGGCTCGCAGGGCAAGGGAGGCCAGGTAGGAAATGACGATGAAGGCCACGCCGATCACCGTCAGCGGCTCGGTGAACTGGAAGTGCTCACGGGAGAAGAGCTGAGCCTCGCCCAGCATCTCCAGCACGGTGATCGCCATCAGGATCGGAGTGTCCTTCAGCATGGCGATGACGTAGTTGCCGAGCGCCGGGGCGACACGGCGGATCGCCTGCGGAAGGATCACCGCGGACCACGTCCGGCGCAGGGGAAGGTTCAGCGCCGTGGCGGCCTCCCACTGGCCCACCGGCACAGCCTCGATGCCGGCCCGGTACACCTGCATCGTGTAGGTCGAGTAGTGCAGGCCGATACCGACGACGCCGGTGGTCAGGGCGGAGAAGGTCAGGCCCCACTCGGGCATCACGTAGAACAGGAAGAAGAGCTGCACCAGCAGCGGCGTGTTCCGGATGAACTCGGTGATCACGCCGACGGGCCAGGTGACCCAGCGCGCGGGCACCCGCATGAGCAGCGCCCATACCAGGCCCAGCACGAAGGAGATCACCGATCCGATGACCAGGATCTGCAGGGTGACCAGCAGGCCGTCCCAGAAGTGCGGCATGAAGTCCGCCACCGCGTTCCAGTCCCACTTCACGAGACACCTCCCACACCGGTGACCTCCGGTTGCCGCGTTGCTTCGACGCCGGCCCGGGGTTCCTTGCCCACCCCTGCCTTCAGCTTCTTCTCCAGGCCTCGCATGAGCCGGGTGAGCAGGAAGGCGATGACGAAGTAGATCAACAGCACGTACGTGTAGATCTCCGCGCTCTCCTGGAGCGCGAGACGTACCAGGTTGCCGCTGAACGCCAGGTCGCCCATGCCCATGAGGGACACCAGCGCGGTGCCCTTCAGCAGTTCGACCAACAGGTTGGAGAACGGCGGGATCATCTCGGGCACTGCCTGCGGCAGAAGGATCAGCCGCATCCGCTGCCAGGGGGTGAAGCTGAGGGCGATGCCGCCCTCCCGCTGGGCCGGATCGACGGCGGCGATCGCGCCGCGCACGATCTCCGAGCCGTACGCCCCGTACGTGAGCCCGAGCGCGAGCGTCCCCGCCCACATGGGTACGAGCTGCCAGCCGAAGCTCAGCGGCAGGACGAAGTAGATCCAGAAGATCATGATCAGCGCAGAGGTCCCGCGGAACACCGTGGTGTACAGGCCCGCGAAGAACCTGACCGTCCGCGACTGGTGCGTGCGGGCGATACCGACGACGAACGAGACCGCCGCGCCCAGCAGGGCGCTGAGGACGAGCAGTTGGACAGTCGTCCAGACGCCTCTGGCGACGAGTTCCCAGAGTCCGGATGTCATCCGCCGCAGAGCTCCTTCGCGGTCATGTCCGTCATCTCGTTCTCGGTGAACCCGAAGGGCTTGAGAATCCGGAGCAGTTCGCCGCTGTCCTTGAGCTTGTGCAGCTCCCGGTTGAAGGCGTCCCGCAGGTTGGTCTCGCTCGGCCGGAACGCGAAGGCGCCGCCGTCGACGTGCGGTTCACCCTCGACGGTCGGCTTGAACGGCTCGGTCACCTCGGTCTTGGTGGACTTCTTCACCACTTCCCGGGTGGTCAGCGCCGTACCGGCGAAGACATCGGCGCGTCCGGTCTCGACCGCGTTGAGACCGGCTACCTGGTCCGGCACGATGAGGATGTCTCCCTGCTTGTAGCCGGCCTCCACGGCGTAACCGATCTCCGCGTAGCCGGTACCGGTGGCGAACTTCGCCTTCTTCTCGACGACGTCCTTGTAGTCGCGCAGGCCCAGGGGGTTTCCCTTGCGCACGATGAACGAGTCGAGCATCTGGTAGTCGGGGTCGGAGAAGATGACCTGCTCGCAGCGTTCCGGGTTGATGTACATTCCGGCGGCCACGATGTCGAACTGCTGTGAGTTCAGGCCGGGGATGAGGGAGCCGAACTCGGTGGGGACGGGCTGCACCCGGTCCACTCCGAGCCGCTTGAAGATGACCTTCGCCAGCTCCGGCGCCTCGCCGGTCAGCTCGCCGTTCCTGTCGATGTACCCGAAGGGGATCTCCCCGGCGATGCCGAGCCGCGCCACGCCCTGGGCGCGGAGCCGCTCCAGGAGCTCACCCCCCTTCGTGGCGGAGGCGGTGGCCACGCGCGAGCATCCGGACGCACCCAGCGCGCCGAGCGCCGCGACCCCCGCGAACAGCGACCGGCGGGTGGGCCCTGATGTGCGGTCACGCCTGACTATGGGCGGAATTCTGTCTGGTGGTGAGGCCATGGGCGCGCGGCTACCCGAAGCGTTTCGAGTTATGCCGATCTTTTTAGGACCGATACGCGCCGATGCGCCCTTGACCGCGGCGACCGTGGGCACTCCCATGGAGGCATGGCTGATCGCTACATCGAAGTCTCGCTGGTCAAGCGCGACGTGACCTGCACGGCCAGGCTGCTGGACGACCGCGCGCCGATCACCTGCGCGGCCGTCTGGGATTCCCTTCCGCTGGCCGGTGACGTCTACCACGCGAAGTACGCACGCAACGAGATCTACGCCCTTTTCCCGCCCTTCGCCCAAGCCGAGCCACCTCTGGAAAACCCGACCATCACCCCCATTCCCGGAGACCTGTGCTATTTCACCTTCGCCGGGGCGGAGTTGGGGACCAAGGCATACGGCTACGACCGCGAGGTCCGCGCCGGGACCACGCTCGTCGACCTGGCCCTGTTCTACGAGCGCAACAACCTGCTGCTGAACGGCGATGTCGGCTTCCTGGCGCTGTTCGGCGCGGCCCTCGCGGCCACTCCGCTCCTGCGGCCGTCGCACGCCACGGCGTCCGTGCGGGCGATCGGGCTCGACGA
>NZ_JBEXSH010000363.1:0-8431 GCF_040613555.1 Streptomyces sp. NPDC006265 | reverse complement strand
AGTACGTCCAGTACGAGGGCTTCCGGCCGGCACGCCGAGAGCACGCACCGGACGCCGCTCCTCAACGGGCAAACGTTGCCTGCCGCGGCACTAGCACGTCTCCCCCGTACGACCCCTACGGGTCGGGGGAGAAGCCGCCCCTCCGTGTCATACCCCAGCAGTAGACGGAGTTGAGTCCGGGGTCTGACGTATCTCCCTGGCCGATTTGGTCAGATGGTGACCACGGAAAACACCACTCCTCACCTGTTCGGGTGAGAATGGCGGCTCAGGGACGAGTGCGTGGACGACACGGACAGCCGCCGCCGACCACGGAGGTAGGGCACACATGGCACCGTACGCATCCGACGACAGCACGACGGCCGGGGAGGTCGACGAGCAGCGCTCCGGGCGGCACAAAGCCGCGCGGTACGTCGTCCCGGTCACGGTGATAGGGGTGGCGGCCGCGACGATCGGGCTGGTTCCCGCACTCGCCGACTCCGGTGACCCCGACCTCCCGAAGATCACCGCACAGCAGCTCATCGAGAAGATCGCCACGTCGGACGTCCAGCAGCTGTCCGGCACGGTGAAGATCAGCACGGACCTCGGCCTGCCGAACCTCGGCGGCCTGGAGTCCGGCCTGCTGTCCGGCGCCGCGGGCCAGGGCGAGGGCGGCTCGTCCGCCGACCCGACGGCCAAGCTCACCGAACTCGCCTCCGGCACGCACACCCTGCGCGTCGCCGCCGACGGCCCCGACCGGCAGAAGCTGTCGCTGCTGGAGAACGCCGCCGAGTACAGCATCATCCACAACGGCAAGGACGTCTGGGGCTACGACAGCGAGTCCAACGAGGTCTACCACGGCACCTCGTCGGAGAGCCCGGAGCACGGCAAGGACCAGCAGCCGCCGGCCACGCCGAAGGACTTCGCCGAGGAGGCCCTGAAGGCGGTCGACGACACGACCTCCGTGACCGTCGACGGCACCGCCCAGGTCGCCGGCCGGGACGCCTACAAGCTCGTCGTCAAGCCGAAGCAGTCCGGCTCGACGGTCGGCGCGATCAGCGTCGCCGTGGACGCGAAGACCGGCATGCCGCTGAAGTTCACGCTGACCCCGGCGAGCGGCGGCTCGGCCGTGGTCGACGTCGGCTTCACGAAGGTCGACTTCGCCCGGCCGGCCGCCTCGACCTTCGACTTCACCCCGCCCAAGGGCGCCAAGGTCACCGAGGAGCAGGACTCCGGCAAGGGCTCGGAGAAGGCGCCGGGCAAGGTCCCCGGCAAGACCTTCGACAAGGGCGGGGCGCGCGAACACGCCCCGAAGGCCGGGGAGGACTTCGGCAAGGGCCTCGACGGCATGAAGACCATCGGCGAGGGCTGGAACGCCATCGCCACCTTCGACACCGGCGGCGAGGGCGTGCCCTCCGGCGGGGCCGGCGGTGACCTGGGCGGCTTCATGGACTCGCTCGGCGACAAGGTCCACGGAAAGTTCGGCTCGGGCACGGTCTTCTCGACCCGCCTGGTCAACGCCCTCATCACGGACGACGGCAAGGTCTACGCGGGCCTGGTCACCAAGGACGCGCTGGTGAAGGCGGCCGACGCCGGGAAGTAGGTCCCGTAGGCGCACGGGACGTCGAGAGAACGAGGAAGCCGATGGGCGAACCGTCCGCCACGGAACCGGAGCGGCGCGGGCCGGGGCCGGGGCCGGGGAACCGGTCATCGCCACCCGCGGGCTCACCAAGCGCTACCGCGGCGGACAGCTCGCCGTGGACGGGCTCGACCTGACCGTCCCGGCGGGCAGCGTCTTCGGTTTCCTCGGCCCCAACGGCTCCGGAAAGACCACCACCATCCGCATGCTGATGGGGCTCATCGAGCCCACCTCCGGCACGGCCCGGGTGCTCGGGCAGTCCGTGCCCCGGGCCACCCGCGCCGTGCTCCCGCACGTCGGCGCCCTCATCGAGGGTCCGGCCCTCTACGGCTTTCTCTCCGGCCGCGACAACCTGATCCGCTACGACAGCGCAGACCCGGCCGCCGACCCTCGCACCCGGCGCGCCCGGGTCGCCTCGGCCCTGGACCGGGTGGGCCTGACGGCCGCGGCGGGCAAGAAGGCCAAGGCGTACTCCCTGGGCATGAAACAGCGGTTGGGCCTCGCGGCCGCGCTGCTCCAGCCGCGCCGGCTGCTCGTCCTCGACGAGCCGACCAACGGCCTCGACCCGCAGGGCATGCGCGAGATCCGTACCCTCGTTCGGGAACTGGCCTCGGACGGCACGACCGTCTTCCTCTCCTCCCACCTCCTCGACGAGATCGAGCAGGTCTGCACCCACGTGGCCGTGATGGCGCAGGGCCGGCTGCTCACACAGGGCCCGGTCGCCGAACTGTCCGCCGGGGCGCGCGGCAGGCTGGCCGTGATGACACCGGACCCGGCGGAGGCGGCCCGGGTGCTGAAGGAGCAGGGTGTCGGCGACGTCGTCGTCACCGACGACCGGGTGACCGGCGAACCACCGGACCGCGACCTCGCCGAGGTGAACGCCGCGCTGGTGACGGCCGGGATCCGCGTGCGCGGCTTCACGGTCGAACGGGCCTCGCTGGAGGACGCGTTCGTGGCGCTGACGGGGGAGGGCTTCGATGTCGCGGGCTGAAGTGGTGGAACCCGTACAGCCGGTACGGCCGGTGAGTCCGCTGTGGCCCCTCGGGCTGCTGCGCAACGAGCTCGTCACCACCTTCCGGCGCTGGCGCACACTCGCGCTGCTGGCCGTGCTGGCGGGCGTGCCGGTTTTGGTCGGCATCGCCGTGAAGATCGAGACGGGTGACGGTGCGTCACC
Organism: Streptomyces sp. NPDC006265; assembly: GCF_040613555.1. NCBI lineage: Bacteria > Bacillati > Actinomycetota > Actinomycetes > Kitasatosporales > Streptomycetaceae > Streptomyces > Streptomyces sp. NPDC006265. The sequence continues at coordinate 5,642 of NZ_JBEXSH010000363.1, read as the reverse complement.
CGGCGGAGGCGGCGGAGGACCGGCCTTCATCTCGCAGATCACCAACAACGGCCTGTTCCTCGTCTTCACCGCCCTGGCCGCCACGCTCCCGTTCTTCCTGCCGATGGCGATCGGTGTCGTCGCGGGCGACGCGATCGCCGGTGAGGCCAACTCCGGAACCCTCCGCTATCTGCTGGTCGCCCCGGCCGGCCGCACCCGGCTGCTGCTCACCAAGTACGCGACGGTCGTCATCTTCTGCCTGGCCGCCACGCTCGTGGTCGCCGTCTCGGCGCTGACGGTCGGCGCGCTGCTCTTCCCGCTCGGCGACCTGACGACCATCTCCGGCACGCAGATCAGCTTCGCGGAGGGCCTGGGCAGAGTCCTGTCGATCGCCCTGGCCGTCGCCGCGTCACTGATCGGCGTCGCCGCGCTCGGGCTGTTCGTCTCGACCATGACGGGCAGCGGCATCGCGGCGATGGCGACCACGGTCGGCCTGCTGATCACGGTCCAGATCCTCGACCAGATCCCGCAACTGCACGCCCTCCAGCCGTACTTCTTCTCCCACTACTGGCTCTCCTTCGCCGACCTCATGCGTGAGCCGGTCTACTGGGACGACCTGACGAAGAACCTCGGCCTCCAGGCCCTGTACGCGGCGGTGTTCGGGTCGGCGGCGTGGGCGCGCTTCACGGCGAAGGACATCACGGCCTAGCGCTCCCGGCCTCGCCGTGGCTCACCGCTCGTACAGGAACCGGGCGAGCGGTGCCTCCTGCTCGAAGAAGGTCTTGGCGCGGGTCAGTGCCGCGTCGTCGGTGAGCACGTCACCGGGCTTGCTGCCGTTGCCGAGCAGCACCCCGCCGAAGCGCATCCCCATGTACGCGGCGGAGTTGTGGAGCGTGCCGACGAGCGGGTCGGCGACCACCTCCTGCGTGTGCGCGAGGGCGGTGACGCCCCACAGGGTGCGGCCGTCCAGGGTCGCCTTGAAGTCGAGACCGGGCGTGCGCAGCCAGCCCGACCAGTAGTCGAGGTAGCGCTTGGTCTGCGCGGAGACCGAGTACCAGTACAGGGGCGAGACGATCACGATGTCCGTCGCGGCCAGCGTGGCCTCCAGCAGCCGGGCCACGTCGCCCTCGGTCGGGCGGACGTGGTCGCTGTCGTGCCGCAGGTCCTCGAAGTCCGGCACGGGGAGCTCGGTGAGGTCGATCCACTCCTGCTCGACGTCCGGGGGCAGTTGCTCGGCGGCCCGGCGGGCCAGCAGCTCGGAGTTGCCCTCGGCGCGAGCGCTGCCCAGGACGAAAAGGAAACGGCGGGTCATGGGTGCCCCTCTGAAAACTCGGCGTACATCAATTACACGCACGTGCATCTTATGCGCGTGCAAGTAAATGGTCCAGGGGTGCCCGCCAGGGGTGCTCCTCAGGGATGTGTACGAGGGCTCTCCGCCCGGGCGCCCGGGGTGTCAGCCCTTGACGCGTGTCTCCGCCTCCCGCGCCACGGCCAGCAGCAACGTCTCCCGCCGGTGCGGCGCCACCAGCTGGAGCCCGGCCGGGCAGCCGTCGCCGCCGAACCCCGCGGGCAGGCTCAGGGCGGGGTGTCCGCTGAGGTTGAACGCCCAGGTGAGAGAGGTGGAGTAGCGTTCCCCGGGCCCCTCGTGACCGTGCGGGGCGGTGGGGGCCGTCGGGGTCAGCAGCAGCTCGGCGTCGGCGAACAGCGCGGCGAGCCGCCGGTTGTTCTCCGCCCGGACGCGCTCGGCTCCGGCCAGGTCGGCCCCGGCCGGCTCGGCTCCGGGCGTGCGCAGGGCGAGCCAGGCGGGCCCGGGGTCCGTCAGCCGCAGCGGCATCCGCGGCCGTACCAGCCGTACCACCCCCGCCGCCTCGAGCCGCTCCACGGCCGCCCGGGCCAGCGCGACGGGCTCCGGGTCGGGTCCGGCGAACCCGAGGTCGGCGGACCAGACGGCCGTGACGGGGAGGGCGGCTTGGGCCGGCGCCCGGTCCTCGGACACCACGCGCCACCACAGTTCGGCGTCCGCCGCCGTACGGGCGAGCACCCCCGGCACGGCCAGCCCCGTGCGGTCGCCCGACGGCAGCCGTCCGCTCGTCGTCTTCAGCCCGGCCACCCCGCACCACGCCGCCGGGATCCGCACCGACCCGGCCCCGTCGCCGCCCGTCGCCAGCGGCACCAGCCCGGCCGCCACGGCCGCCGCGGCCCCGGCCGACGAGCCGCCCGGCGTGCGGTCGGCCCGCCACGGATTGACGGTACGGCCCCGGGCTCCGAGCCCCCAGGTCTGCCAGGGCGTTCCCGGCCCGGGCGCCGACGTCGCCCCCACGGCCACCGCCCCTGCCGCGAGCAGCGGACCCGCCGTGCGCCGCCCGTGCCGCCCCTTCACGGCGACCGGCACACCGGCCAGCGACAGGGAGGGATCCGTGCCCCGCCGGTCGAGTCGCCCGTCCACCTCACCCGCCCGCCGCAACGCCTCCTCGCCCCACACCTCGACGAACGCGCACAGGTGCGGATCGGCCCGCTCGATCCGGTCCAGGGCCTGTGCGACCACGTCCGCCGCGCACAGTTCCCGGGCCCGTACACCCGCCGCGATCTCAGCGGCCGACAGGGGTGCGGCCGACAGGGGTGCGGCCGACAGGGGTGCGGCCGGCCCGGGGACGGCCGTCAGCGTGCCGCTCCCGTCAGCCGGGCCAGGGCCCCTGTCTCGCGCGGTGGGTGACCCGGCTCGCCGAGCCGCCAGGACGGCACCCACGGCACGCGGTAGACGTCGATGACCGACTCCAGCGCCCTGACCCGCTGGGCGAGCGGGCGCGGCAGCCGTCCCGGGGCGTCCGCCACGAGGACGACGGCGTCCAGGTCGAGCCCCTGCGGAGCCCGCCCGCGCCGGAAGATCTCCACCGCCCCGGCGACCGTGTCCAGCCCGGCGGCGTGCGTCCGTGCGACCAGCAGCACCGACGGGGGCTCGCCGGGTCCGGGCCAGGACCGGCCGCAGTCGTGGCCGCCGTAGACCGCGGCGAGCGTGGTGACGCCCGCGCCGCCGTGGGTGCCGACCCAGGAGAAGCGCCGTGCCGCGGCCTGGGCGTGCGCGGGCTCCGGCGGTACCGGCTCCGGGGTGGTCACCGGGCCGCGCAGCCAGATCTCCGGACCCTGTCGCATGCCAGTGTGCATGCCCCTCTCCTCCCTCGTACGCCCGGTCTTCATGCCCGCCACAACGACCGTGCCGGGGCTCACGGCCCTTGGGACGAGCCTGTGACACCGTAGTGACGTGAGAAACGGGGGCGAGCGGACACACTCGACCGTAGGTGTACGACGCCGAGTGAGGGGACGATGGCGCGACTCAGCCGCGAGAAGAAGCGGGAACAGAAGCAGGCCGCACGCGCGGCGACCCCGGCGGCGCCGATCGACGTCCATGTCCCCGGGGCCGGAACGGATGTGGGAGGGGGAGCCGGCGGGGTGTCCGACGGTGCCTCCGTCGGTGGCGTCCCGATCTTCGCGGCCCCCGGTGAGGAGATCCAGCGGGCCGTCCTGAACCGCCTCCACCAGATCGCCCTCGCCACCGGCCACCCCGTCCTCGCCACGATCCGCGACGAGCGCATCGGCTACGTCGTCCCGCTCCAGGTCGACCCGGACGGCTCCAGCCACTTCACGGCCGAGCCGGTCGCCACGACCCCGCCGGAGCTTCAGCACACCCCGAACGGCGGCGCCCCGACTCCGCAGCCCGAGCCCGAGCCCGAGCCCGAGCCCGAGCCCGAGCCCGGTCTCCGGCGCCAGCACCCACGCGGTGACAGGGCCACGCACGTGCTGCGTCCCGCACGGGAGACCGGCCAGGGCTCGGCCCCGACGTTCCCGCTGCGGGCCGTGCCCGAGCCGCAGCCGGCCGATGAACCGGTGCCCACGTTCGAGCTGCGCGCCGTACCGGAGTCGGCTGAACCCGCGCCGGAAGACCCGTCGCCGACCCCGGGCCCGGCGATGCCGCCCGGCACCGTCGCGCCGCCCACCGGCGCGTTCGGCCCGCCCCCGCCCATGGCCGCGAGGCCGCTCCCGGTCCCCGAATCACCCCCGGCTCCGCGACCCGCACCGGTCCCCGACCCCGCCCTGATCGCCGCAGACCGCGACCCCAAGCCCACCCCTCCCCGCGGCTTCGACGCCGTCGCGGAGGCTGTACTCGGGGACGAGCCCCTCACCGCCCCGGGCGACCCCGCCGCGCCCGCGCTCCTCGCGGAGCCGGTCGCGCGGATCAACGAGGCGGTGAAGCAGGGCAGGATCGAGGCCGCCGCCGGGCTGGCGGAGCAGACCGTCGCGCAGGCGTCGGGGACGCTGGGGCCGGAGCACCCCGAGGTGCTCCGGCTGCGCGAACTCACCGCGTACATCGCCTACTTGGCGGGCGACCCGCTCCGCGCCTGCCGGCTGTCGCTCGACCTGGCCGGTGCCCGCCGCCGGTCCGGCGACGCGGAGGCCGCCTACGGCAACGTGGAGAGCGCGGCAACCGCCTGGCGGGCGGTGCGCGACCCGGCGCTGGGGCTGGAGCTGGGGCGCGACCTGATCGGCCTGTGGACGGAGCTCGCCGCCGAGGACGGCCCGGCCGCCGAGGAGGTCGAGCAACTGGAGTCGGCCCGCGCCCGCATGGGCCGCCTCACCGAACGCGCCGCCCGCAACCCGTAGGTACCGGGCCCGGGGGCTACTCCGACAGCTCCCACACCGCGTACGCGAGGGCGTCGCTGTTGCGGTTCAGGGCGGTGTCGTTGATGTTGGCGGTGGTGTCGCAGGAGGAGTGGTAGCAGCGGTCGAAGGCCCGCCCCGCCGTACCGCCCCACTTGGCCGCCTGTGCCGACGTCATCGTCCGGCTCGCCCCGGTGAACAGACCGCCCACCGGCACGCCCGCGTTCTTGAAGGGCGCGTGGTCGGAGCGGCCGTCGCCCTCGGTCTCGATCTCGGTCGGGACGCCGATGCCGCCGAAGTAGTCCTTGAAGGTCTTCTCGATCGCCGGGTCGTCGTCGTAGACGAAGTAGCCGGGGTTCGGGGAGCCGATCATGTCGAAGTTCAGATAGGCGCTGATCCTCGAACGGTCGCCGGTGGTCAGCCGGTTGACGTAGGAGCGGGAGCCGACCAGGCCGAGCTCCTCCGCGCCCCACCAGGCGAACCGCAGGTGTTTGGTGGGCTTGTACTGCGCCCGGGACACGGCGAGGGCCGTCTCCAGGACGGCGGCCGAGCCGGAGCCGTTGTCATTGATGCCGGCCCCCGAGGAGACGCTGTCGAGGTGCGAGCCGGCCATCACGACCTGGCTCGTGTCACCACCGGGCCAGTCGGCGATCAGGTTGTAGCCGGTGCGGCCGGAGGCGGTGAACTGCTGGATCGCGGTGGTGTATCCGGCGGCGTCCAGCTTGGCCTTCACATAGTCGAGCGAGGCCTTGTAGCCGGTCCGGCCGTGCGCCCGGTTGCCGCCGTTGGCGGTGGCTATGGACTGCAGCTGGGACAGGTGGGTCTTGACGTTCGCCAGGGGTATGTCCGGCGCGGCGGCCGCTCTGGGGGGAGCGGACGACGCGGCGTCGGCCACGGCACCGCCGGTCAGGAGCATGGCTGTTGCCATGCCGCCCGCGGCGACGGCGCGCGCGGAGACGGAGAGCTTCATGTGGGGGCTCCGGATTCCGTCGGGAGGCCCGTGGGGTGTC
>NZ_JBEXSH010000362.1:8196-8445 GCF_040613555.1 Streptomyces sp. NPDC006265 | reverse complement strand
CGGGCCTGTCCATCGGCCACGCCTCGCCCGAGGCGGCCGCGGGCGGCACCATCGCCCTGGTCGAGGACGGCGACCGCGTCCGCATCGACATCCCGAACCGCTCCATCGAGCTGCTGGTGGACGACGCCGAGCTGGCCCGCCGCGAGCAGGCGCTGAACGGCGTGTACGCCCCGAAGAACCGCGACCGCAAGGTCTCGGCGGCGCTGCGGGGCGACGAACTCGTGGCCCGGGCCGAGGAGCGCACCGGTC
>NZ_JBEXSH010000362.1:0-8186 GCF_040613555.1 Streptomyces sp. NPDC006265 | reverse complement strand
GTGTCCGCGGAGAAGGAAACTGTCGAGATGCCGGTCCAGAAGCAGCCCCGGCCAGGGTGTGCGTTCAAGCAGTCCCGCCACGATCGGGCCTACGCGGCGATGGCGACGAGCGCGGACAAGGGCGCGGTGCGGGACGTGTCGAAGCTGGGCTGAGCTCCCCGCGTACGACGAGGGTCGCCCCCCGCTCCGGGAGGCGGCCCTCGGGCATGTCCGGCCCCCACGCCACTCCGGCCGGGCAGGGCCTACCAGGCCGCCGGGTCCCGCCCGTTGACCGCGAAGACGGAGCCGTCCGGCGCGGTGGCGCAGACCCGGCCCCCGGCGAGCAGGGGCTCGGTCAGCACCGCGGGAACCCGGTCCGACCGCGTCCCCAGCCGGGGCCGGGTCTGCCCGGCGAGCTTCCCGCGCCGGGCGTCGACCGCGAGCAGCCGCCCGTCCGGGGTGGTGACGTACACGTACCGGTCGCCGATGACGGGAGTGGAGCCGCGGGCCACACCGGTCTCCAGGTTCCACAGCTGCTCGCGGGCGTCCAGGTCGACGGCGACGAGGGAGCCGCCGGTGGCCATGAGGAAGGCGACGTTCCCGCGCACGGCGCCTTGCGCCTGCTGGAGGGGAACGGGCAGCGGCACCCGTCGCGTCGCCCCGCTGTCCGGGACGTAGCGGACCACCGCCTTCGCGTCGCCGCGCGTCGCGTCGACGGACAGCAGGAACACCGCCCCGTCCGCCGTGCCGAAGGGCTCCAGCGTCCCGTCCAAGCGGGCGTCCCAGCGCACGTCCCCCGTCCGCGCGTCCACGGCCGTGACGCGGGTGCTCGATCCGTCGGCCGACGTGCTCGCGGCGTACGCCAGCGGGTCACCGGCGAAGGTGACGAAGTACGGCGTCTCCTGGCCGGGGATCCGGCGGCTCCACTCCGGCTCACCGGAGGCACTGTCGAGGCCGGTGACCGTCCCGTTCGCTGCGGTGAGCAGGAGCACGCCGCCGGCCGACGCCACGCCGTTGTACGCGGGCACGTCCCGCTGCCACCTCACCGCGCCCGAGCCCGGATCGAGCGCCTCCAGGTGAGGCCCCTGGCCGAGCGCGGGCTGGACGAGCCCCCCGGTCAGCACCGGCGGTCCGCTCCTGAGGCCCGCCTTGACCGGATGCCGCCACACCACGTCCCCGTCGGCCGGGTCGACGGCGAAGACCAGACCCGACACGGCACAGAGCAGCCGGCCCGCTCCGTGGGAACACCGGGGCGTTCCCTCCGCGGACGAGGGTTTCGTCTCCCAGCCGCTGAACGCGGCGGACGTCGTCCGCCGCGCGGCGTCGCGCGGGACACCACCGTCACCGCCCCCCTCACGGCCGCCGTCACCGCCGCCGGACGGAAGCGACAGCAGCGCCCCGACGACGGCCAGGCCGAGCGCCCCGGCTCCGAACACCGCCCGTCTGCCGAGCCGCAACCGCCTGCCACGACCGGCTTCCACCGCACGACCGGCTTCCACCGGTGCACCGGCTTCCACCGCACGGACGGGTTTCCCGGCGGGCGGCCACGAACCTTCGGTGTCCCAGGTCCGCTGAGCCGGTATGAACGTCTGCGTGTCGTACGAAGCCGCGACGGAGCGCAGCTCCCGCATCAACTCGTCCGGCGTCGGCCGCTCCTCCGGCTCCTTCGCGAGACACCGCAGCACCAGCGGCGCGACCTCATCCGGCACACCGGTCAGGTCGGGCTCGTCGTGCACCACCTGGTAGGCGACGATGTACGGGCTGTCGGAGTCGAACGGCCCCTGCCCCGTGGCCGCGTGCACCATCACCGACCCGAGCGCGAAGATGTCGGCGGCCGGACCCACCTCGCGCGGGCGGCGGAACTGCTCGGGCGCCATGAAGGGCGGGGTACCGATCAACCTCCCGGTCTCCGTGCGCAGTTCGCTGTCCAGCGGCCGGGAGATGCCGAAGTCGATGACCTTCGGTCCGTCGTCGGCGAGCAGGACATTGCTCGGTTTCAGATCCCGGTGGACGACCCCGGCACGATGGATGTCACGCAGCGCCTCGGCCAGCCCCGCCATCAGGCGCCGCAACTGGGCCGGCTCCATGGGACCGTTCCGCTTGACCTGGTCGGACAAGGTGGGTCCCGGGATGAACAGCGTCGCCATCCAGGGCCGTCCGCTGTCCGGATCGGCATCGACGACGGGTGCCGTGAAGGCGCCGCTCACCTTCCGCGCCGCCGCCACCTCCTGCCGGAAACGCCCCCTGAAGTCAGGGTCCTTGGCGAACTGAGCGTGTACGACCTTCACCGCGAGCTTCATCCCGGAGGTGCTCCGGGCCAGATGCACGACACCCATCCCGCCCGAGCCCAGACGGGACTCCAGACGGTAGTGACCGGCGTATTCGGGAAGTTCCGCTTCCGCGCCCGCTCCGGCATTCCGCTGTGGCGCCATGGAACCACCCCCGTGCTGTTCGTCCGCGCGCGCGACGCACGGAGCCTAGTCGAAGACTCGTGCGGGACAGAGGCGGCTTGCTAGCCTCCACGCACGAGTTGCGCACTGGCGTCGTGCGGCGTGACTCGGGGGAATCAACGGCGTCCCATGGCAGCCATGGGGCTCAACGGGGGAGAAACACATGTCTGTCGACCATGTCGGGGAACTCGAAGGCGGAGGCGAGGGAGAGACCGTCACCATGGCGGCGTCGGCCCTGCCGTCGTACGCCGTCGCCCCGGGCGTCCGCCTGAACGTGCGCAGCGGCCCCGGCACCGGCTACGCCCTCGTCCGCGTCCTGCCCGAGGGAGCCAGGGTCACCATCTTCTGCCAGCGCCCCGGCACAACGGTGGCGGGTCCGTACGGCACCACGAACATCTGGGACAACATCGACGACGGCGAGTACGTCTCGGACGCCTACGTGCGCACCGGCAGCGACGGCTACGTCCGCCCGCGCTGCTCCTGATCCGAACCCCACCCCTCATGGTGGGCGCCGCCACCGCGGCGCAGCAGCCGCGTCGAACATCTGACGGCGAGTTCGTCACGGACGCCTGCGTGAAGACGGGAGGCGACGGCTACGTCGCCTCCCGCCGCGGCCGGCCTGCACGGAGCCCGCGGCCCGGCAAGGGTCATAATCGACCCGTGAGTGCAGACGACAGCACCCCCGCCACTCCCGCGGGCTCCACGGCCGAGGCCCTCGGCCCCCGCCCGGAGCCCCTGCGCTTCTTCGGCACGACCTGGCTGAACCACGACACCGGCTACACCGCCCGCCGCATCGCGGTCGCCGCCGGCTCCCTGGCCGCCGCCGTCGCCTCCTGCCTCGTCCTCCGCCTCGCCCACCAGGGCCTCCAGATCGCCGCGATCGGCGGCTTCGTCACGCTCCTCATGGTCGTGATGTTCGCGATCTGCAGCGCGATGGCCTTCCGCCACACCTGGGACGGTTTCACCCGCCGCCACGACCCGGACCGCCAGGCCTCCCTCCGCGGCCTCCTGGCCGTCGGCTTCGTCGGCTCGCTCCTCGCGTACTTCTTCCGCTCCCTCACCGAGGCCCCCGGGGAGAAGCTGCACCGCGAGGAGTACGAAGAGGCCCGCAAGCAGTACGAGAAGCGCACGACCCGCCGCTCGGGCAACCCGAAGAACCGCCGCCGGGCGTAGCCACCACCGCGAGAGGCCCCGCCGCCTACCGCTCCGCCACGATGCGCTCGACCGCCGCCGTCACCAGCTGTTCGCGCTCCGCCTCGGTGAAGACGTCCGGCAGGGTGAGCTGCTCGACGATCAGCCAGTTCAAGGTGAGGATGAGCAGCTTGACGGCCATGGCGTCGCCGGGAAGTCCGGAGGCCTCGTGGTAGGCGACGTTGGCGTCGACGTCGGCGCGGACCCGCTCGGTGAGGACCTTCCGCAGTTCGGGACGCCGGGTGGCCTCCAGACGTAGTTCCAGCAGGGCGAGATAGCCGGTGCGGAACGCGGCGACGCGGCCGACGAGCTCCCGCATCAGCACGACGTAGGTCTCCCGGTCACGGCCGGCCGCCCGCTGGCGCGCGATGGTCGCGTCGTCGGGCTGGAGCCGCTCGTAGACACGGGCGCCGGCCTGGGTGAGCAGGGCGTCCCGGCTGGTGAAGTAGTTGGACGCGGTGCCGGCCGGTACGGCGGCCTCGGCGTCCACCGCCCGGAACGTCAGACCCCGCGCACCCTCTCTGGCCAGCACCTCGATCGCCGCGTCGCGACTACGGGTGAGCCCCCGCATCGTCAAACGCGCAATCTCCAAATACCAGGCCCGCGGCCCCCGCATCGACCGCACCAGCTACAAGGCCACCACCAGCATCGAAATCCTTACGGCCGCAGGCCCTTGACGACAGACCCCAGCCGCAAACTTCACGGCCTTGCCACTAGAACGCCCGAGAACCCCCCCCGAGCGCGAGCGGCGGCCACACCGTGCACGACAGGCCGCCGGTGCCTTCCTCCCCTCGGGCCGCCGATCCCTCTCCCCTCCAGGCCGCCGCCCGTCACCTCCTCCTCGGGCCGCCCGATCCCGCCGACCTCACCGAAATCCCACCGCCCCCCGTCCGATCCCCGGCCACCATGGCCGTATGACCACACCTCCCTCCGCCCATCACCCCACCGGAGTGCACCCCACCCCCGAGCCCACCCGACTCGCCCGAGCCCAGTCCTTCAACACGGCCGCGGCCCAGTACGCCGCCAACCGTCCCTCCTACCCCTCGGCCCTCTTCGACGCGATAGAGGACCTGACCGGCCGCCCCCTCAACGGCGCGCGCGTCGCGGACGTCGGCGCCGGCACCGGTATCGCCACCGCCCTCCTGTACGCCAGGGGCGCCGACGTCGTCGCCGTGGAACCCGGCGACGGCATGGCGGCCCAGTTCCGCCGCGCCCTCCCCGGCGTTCCGGTCGTCCGCGGCACGGGCGACGACCTCCCCCTCGCCGACGCCTCCGTCGACCTCGTCACCTACGCCCAGGCCTGGCACTGGACCGACCCCGCCCGCGCCGTCCCGGAGGCCCTGCGCGTCCTGCGCCCCGGAGGCGCCCTCGCCCTCTGGTGGAACACCGACGCCGTCGACGTCCCCTGGATCGCCGAGGCCGCCGCCCGCACCGAACGCCACTTCGGCATCGACGTCTCCGCCGAGAAACGCAACGTCGACGCCCGCGCCGCCGACCCCACCGGCCGCCTCGACTTCACCCGCCGCACGGTCCGCTGGAGCCGCTGCGTCCCGGTCGACACCCACCTGGCCAACATCGGCAGCCACTCGGTCTTCCTCGTGCACGGCGTCGACCACGCCGCGTCGTTCCTGGCCGAGGAACGCGGGCACCTCCTCCGGGCCTTCCCGGACGGCTTCATCGAGGAGGTCTACGAGGTCGTCCTGCTCCTCGCCAGGACGCCGGCCTGACGCACAGCCACCGAAGACCGCCCACCGCGGCGGCTTGACGCGTCCGACCCCCCGGGAGCATTATACATCGTATGATGAATAATGCTCCCGGTTCACCACGCCCGGGCCCGGCACCCACCCCCGGCCAGCCCCCGGACCCGGACACCCCAGCCGTCCACGCCGAGAACCTCACCGTCGTCCGCGGCCCCCGCACGGTCCTGCGCAACCTCGGCTTCACCGTCCCCCGGGGCCAGATCACCGGCCTCCTCGGCCCCTCCGGCTGCGGCAAGTCGACCCTGATGCGCGCCCTCGTCGGCACCCAGGCCAAGGTCACCGGCACCCTCGACGTCCTCGGCCACCCAGCCGGCCACCCCACCCTGCGCACCCGCGTCGGCTACGTCACCCAGGCCCCGTCCGTCTACGACGACCTGACCGTCCGCCAGAACCTCGACTACTTCGCCGCGATCCTCGACCCCGGCCGCCGGGCAGCCGACCGGCGCGACGCCGACGTCACCCGCGCCATCACCGACGTCGACCTCACCACCCACGCCGACGCCCTCGCCGGCAGCCTCTCCGGCGGCCAGCGCAACCGCGTCTCCCTCGCCGTCGCCCTCCTCGGCTCCCCGGAACTCCTCGTCCTCGACGAACCGACCGTCGGTCTCGACCCGGTCCTGCGTCGCGACCTGTGGAACCTCTTCCACGACATCGCGACCGGCCGCGGCGCCACCCTCCTCGTCTCCTCCCACGTCATGGACGAGGCCGAGCGCTGCCACCGCCTCCTCCTCATGCGCGACGGCGAACTCCTCGCCGACGACGCCCCCGACGCCCTGCGCACCCGCACCGGCACCGGCACCGTCGAGGAGGCCTTCCTGCGCCTGGTGGACGAGGCGAAAGCGGCAGCCCGTACGAAGGAGACGCCCCGATGACCACCACCGCCACCCGGCCGACCACCCCGCCGAGGGCCCTGAGCATCTCCCGCACCACCGCCACCGCCACCCGGGTCCTGCGCCAGCTCGCCCACGACCCCCGCACCATCGCGCTGATGATCCTCGTCCCCTGCGTGATGCTGTTCCTGCTGCGCTATGTCTTCGACGGCAGCCCCCGCACCTTCGACAGCATCGGCGCGTCCCTCCTCGGCATCTTCCCGTTGATCACGATGTTCCTGGTGACGTCCATCGCCACCCTGCGCGAACGCACCTCGGGCACCCTCGAACGCCTCCTCGCCATGCCGCTGGGCAAGGGCGACCTCATCGCCGGCTACGCCCTCGCCTTCGGCACCCTCGCGATCATCCAGTCCGCCCTGGCCACGGGCCTCGCGCTCTGGTTCCTCGACCTCGACGTCACCGGCAGCCCCTGGCTCCTCCTCCTGGTGGCCCTCCTCGACGCCCTCCTCGGCACGGCCCTCGGCCTCTTCGTGTCGGCCTTCGCGGCCTCGGAGTTCCAGGCGGTCCAGTTCATGCCGGCGGTGATCTTCCCCCAGCTGCTCCTGTGCGGCCTGTTCACCCCGCGCGACACCATGCACCCGGCCCTGGAGGCCATCTCCGACGTCCTCCCCATGTCCTACGCCGTCGACGGCATGAACGAGGTCCTCCGCCACACGGCCATGACCGCCACGTTCGTCCGGGACGTCCTGATCGTCGCGGGCTGCGCACTCCTGGTCCTGATCCTTGGCGCGGCGACCCTCAGGCGCCGCACGGCGTAAGCCGGCCCGGCGCGACATCCCGCCCAGCGGACACCCGAGCCGTCACCCACTCCCCGGTGCGAGGATGGACCCCGGACGACGCACCCTTCGGAGGCACCCCGCGCCATGACCCAGAAAGTCGCAGTCCTCGGCACCGGAAAGATCGGCGAAGCCCTGCTCAGCGGAATGATCCGCGCCGGCTGGACCCCGTCCGACCTCCTGGTCACCGCCCGCCGCCCGGAACGAGCCGAGGAACTCCGCAGCCGCTACGGCGTCACCCCGGTCACCAACCCCGAGGCCGCCAAGACCGCCGACACCCTGATCCTCACGGTCAAGCCGCAGGACATGGGCACCCTCCTCGACGAGCTCGCCCCGCACATCCCCGCCGACCGCCTGGTCATCAGCGGCGCCGCCGGCATCCCCACGGCCTACTTCGAGGAGCGCCTCGCTCCCGACACCCCGGTCGTCCGCGTCATGACGAACACCCCCGCCCTCGTGGACGAGGCGATGTCCGTCATCTCCGCCGGCACCCACGCCACCGCCGACCACCTCGCCCACACCGAGGAGATCTTCGGCGCCGTCGGCAAGACGCTCCGCGTCCCCGAATCCCAGCAGGACGCCTGCACGGCCCTCTCCGGCTCCGGCCCGGCCTACTTCTTCTACCTGGTCGAAGCCATGACCGACGCCGGCATCCTCCTCGGCCTGCCCCGCGACAAGGCCCACGACCTCATCGTCCAGTCCGCCATCGGCGCCGCGACGATGCTCCGCGACAGCGGCGAACACCCGGTCAAGCTCCGCGAGAACGTCACGTCCCCCGCCGGCACGACGATCAACGCCATCCGCGAACTCGAGAACCACGGCGTACGGGCCGCCCTCATCGCCGCCCTCGAAGCCGCCCGCGACCGCAGCCGCGCCCTGGCCTCCGGCAACAACAGCTGACCACCGGGGGCGGGCCCGACACCCGCCCCCCCGCAGCCGCCTCACCTCACACCGCCACCACGGCCCCGGCACCGGCCGTCTCCGCCTCCGCAACAGCCGGCAACAACCCGATCGCCCGGTACGCGGCATCCACCGTCGGCCGTGCCATCCCCCGGGCCCGCTCCGCCCCGGCCCGCAGCACTCCGGCTCCGTCCGGGACTCGCACACCGGCATCGGCGAGATCAGCGCGGGCGACGCGCC
>NZ_JBEXSH010000361.1:0-8471 GCF_040613555.1 Streptomyces sp. NPDC006265 | reverse complement strand
GGTGTCACACCGGCCGCGCACACGCCTGTCCGGGCCCCGATTGCTCCTGATGTCTCAGCAGATGCGCGGAAGTTGCTCACCCAGGGGCATGTCCACCACGCGCCGGGCGCCGACCAGAGTGCGAAGGATGACCCAGCCGGCCGGGCCCTGAGGGGACACCTCTCCGATGCGTACCGCCTGTCGTCCCTCGGGAAGGGATCGCAGACCGGCGAGCGCCTCGTCCGCCGCCGACGGGGCGACGAAAGCCACCAGGCAGCCCTCGTTGGCGACGACCAGGGGATCGAGGCCGAGCAGGTCGCAGGCGGCGCCGACGGCCTGAGGAACGGGGACGGCACTCTCGTCGATGTTGACGGTCACGTTCGAGTCGCGGGCGATCTCATTGAGGACCGCGGCCAGTCCACCGCGGGTCGGGTCGCGCAGGCTGTGCACGTGGCCGCCGAGGGGCGCCAGAGCGTCGACCAGGTGGTGCAGGGGGCGGCTGTCCGAGGCGATGTCGCTTTCGAAGCCGAGCCCTTCGCGCGTGGACAGGACGGAGGTGCCGTGCAGCCCGATCGGACCGGACAGCAGTACGGCGTCCCCGGGCCGGGCGAGCGCGGCGGACGGGCGCAGCCCCAGGTGCCGGTGCCCTACGCCCGTGGTGTTGACGAAGATCTTGTCCACGGCGCCACGGCCCACGACCTTGGTGTCACCGGTGACGACGGGTACCCCGGCGTCACGAGCTGCCTTGCCCAGCGACTCCACCACGCTGCGCAGTTCGGCGAGCGGCAGGCCCTCTTCGACGTTCAGCGCCACGGACAGCGCGATCGGCCGCGCACCACGCATGGCGAGGTCGTTGACCGTGCCGTGCACGGCCAGGGAACCGATGTCGCCGCCGGGGAAGAACAGCGGGCTGACGACGAAGCTGTCGGTGCTGATCACGAGGTCCGGGCGGCCTGGCAGCAGGGCGGCGTCCTCCAGAGGGCCGTGGTGCCCGTCGAGGGCGGGCAGCACCAGCGTGTCGAGGAGTTCGGCGGTCAGCCGCCCTCCCGCGCCATGACCGAGCAGGACGACGTCGTCCTCGTGGTGGGGGACGGGACAGTCGGGGGTCATGGCGCATGCACTTCCTTGGTGCGGCCGGCGGCGTGGAAGGCCGCGCAGGTGCCCTCGGCGGACACCATCGGTGCGCCGAGCGGATGGCGGGGCGTGCAGCGGGTGCCGTATGCCGGGCAGTCCGTGGGCAGCCGGGCACCGGTGAGTACGGCACCGGCGATGCACTCGGGGTCCTCGACGGTGCGAAGACCGCCGACGTCGAACCGCCGCGCGGCGTCGAAGCGCGCGTACGCGCCGGAGAGTTCCAGGCCGCTGCCGGGCAGCTCGCCGATGCCGCGCCAGGCACGGTCGGTGACACGGAACACGGTACGGACCACGTCTTGGGCCTCGGTGTTGCCCGAGCGGCGCACGGCCCGCACGTATTGGTTCTCGACCTCGCAGCGGCCCTGTTCCAGCTGGCGTACCGCCATGAGGACGCCCTCCAGCAGATCGAGTGGTTCGAAGCCGGTGACCACGATGGGCACGCGGTAGCGGGCGGCGATCGGTTCGTACTCCCGCCAGCCCATCACCGCGCACACGTGCCCCGCCGCGAGGAAGGCCTCGACCTCGCAGTCGGGGTCCTCCAGCAGGGCGGTCATGGCGGGCGGCACCAGGACGTGACTGACCAGCATCGAGAAGTTGGCCAGTCCCAGTCGTGCGGCGTGCAGCACCGCCATGGCGTTGGCCGGCGCGGTCGTCTCGAACCCGACGGCGAGGAAGACGACCTGGCGCTCCGGGCAGTCCGCGGCGATGCGTACCGCGTCCATCGGCGTGTACACGACCCGTACATCCGCGCCGCGCGCCCGCAGCGACAGCAGGTCGGTGTCCGTGCCGGGCACCCGCAGCATGTCACCGAAGCTGGTGAGGATCGTGCCGGGGCGGCCGGCGATGGCCATCGCCCGGTCCAGGGTCTCCAGAGGGGTGACGCACACCGGGCAGCCCGGCCCGTGGATCATGCGGATACCGGCGGGCAGCAGTTCGTCGATGCCCTGGCGGACGAGGGTGTGGGTCTGGCCGCCGCAGACTTCCATGATCCGCCAGGGCGTGGACGCGGTGCGGCGCAGTTCGTCCAGCAGCCTCCGGGCGAGTGCCGGGTCACGGTATTCGTCGAGGTACTTCATCCGGGTTCCCTCACCCGTACTTCGCCGGACAGGGCCAGGTCGACGTCGACCACGCCTTCGACGGAACGCACCAGGCGGGCGGCGATCGGCACCACGGAGGTGTCCCGCACGTGCCCGGTCAGGGTGACGACGCCGTCGGCCACGTGCACCTGCACGGGCTCCAGAGGCGCGGGGAAGAGGGGCACGAGGATCTCCTGACGGATCTCCTCGGCGATCTCGTCGTCGGTCCGCAGGAACACCTTGAGGAGATCGGCGCGGCTGACCACACCTTCGAGGAGGCCCTCGTCGTTGACGACGGGCAGTCGCTTGATGTTGCGCTGGGCCATGATGCGGGACGCCTGTGCGAGTGTGGCGTCGGGATGGACGGTGACGGCCGGCGTGCTCATCACATCGGCGGCCGTCATCCCTCCGGCCTTGGACAGATCCGACAGACGGCGCATCTGCGTGGCCCGGTCGGGATCGCTGTCGCGGAACTCCTCCTTGAGCAGCAGATCGGCCTCGGACACGACGCCGATCACCCGGCCCTCACCCTCCAGCACGGGAAGGGCGCTCACCTTCCACTCCTGCAGGAGCTTGACGATGTCCTTGAACGAGGCGTCACGGCCCACCGCCACGACGGTGTGGGTCATGACGTCGCTGACGATGTGCGGGCTGATGCGCACGGTGTCCTCCTCGGGGCGTCAGGTGCGGGCGATGGTCAGGTCCAGGAAGTGCGTGGAGCACGAGATGCACGGGTCGTGGTTGCGGATGGCCCGTTCGCACAGGTGCGTCAACTCCTCGTCGGACGGATCGCCCTCGGCGAGGACCTGCTCGACGGTCCGGACCAGGTCGTCCTCGATGGCGCCCTGGTTCTGCGCGGTGGGCGGTACCAGGCACGCGTCCGTGACGGTGCCGAGCTGGCAGTGGCCGCAGTGCCCGGTGGCGCAGCGCATGTTCCGCTCCAGCGAGACCCGGATCCGGTGCGCCGGCACCCCGCGGTGGAGCAGGTCGCGCGCGGTGGCCCGGATCATGACTTCGGGTCCGCACACGTACGCCGTGGTGTTCCCCGGTGTGAAACGGGCGGTGTTCAGCAGGGTGGTGACCAGCCCGACATGACCCCACCAAGCCGGGGCCGGCCGGTCGGCCGTGACCCGGCAGTGCGGCGGGCCGGGCGAGGCGGCCCAGGTGCGCATCCGTTCGGCGAACAGGAGATCGTCGGTAGAGCGCGTGCCGGCGAGCAGGTTCAGCCGCCCGTAGGCGCGCGGAGCCGCCAGTGCGGCCAGCACGAGAGGCCGCAGCGGCGCGAGACCGATCCCGCCCGCCACGACCACGATGTCCTGACCGGCCGCGCGCTCCGGTTCCCAGCCGGTGCCGAACGGGCCGCGCACGCCGACCTCCTTGCCCGGCCGGAGCGCGCACAGCGCGGCCGAGACCGCGCCCACCGAACGGATCGTGTGGACCAGCTCCCGCTGCCCGATACGGGACACCGAGACGGGGATCTCCCCGACCCCGAAGGCGTACAGCATGGCGAACTGCCCCGGGTCGAAGGGCCCGAGTGCCTCGTCGCCGGCGGGCGTGAGCGTGAGACTGACCGTGTCGGCCGTCTCGCGCAGCCGGCTGCTCACCCTGTAGGGGGACGGGGAGGTTCGTCATTCCCGGCTCCCGCTGCCGTAGGGCGCGTACAGGTCGAGCAGACGGATGCGCGAGGCCTGTAGCCGGTGAGCCACGACCCGACCCACCCAGGTCGCGATCGCCCGGCCGAACTCGGGATCCTGCGCACATGCGGCTCGTACGGCCCTCGCGTCGAATTCCCATGCACGTACGGGGCTGAGCGCCTCGGCACCCAGCTGCCACACATACGGTGCGTAGTGCCAGGACCAGCCGAGCAGCTCGCCGTGCCCCAGGGACTCTATGACGGCGGCGCGACGGCCGGGTACGTGCAGGTCCAGGAGGACCGTTCCGGTCCGGATGATCCAGAACCTGTCGGCCTTGCGGCCCTCTTCGAAGAGCCGCTTCCCGGCTTCGAAGGAGACCTCGTGAGCGAGGCCCATCAGCCGATCGCGGTGCTCGACCGGGAGAGCCATGGAAAAAGTGGTGGTGGAGGTCATCGTTCCGTCTCCCTCTGCTTCTCGCGCCGCAGACGATCGGCGAGTTCGTCGTGCAACGCCGTGGCTTCCTCGGTGATGTCGATGCCGACCGGGCACCAGGTGACGCAGCGTCCGCAGCCCACGCAGCCGGAGCTGCCGAACTGCTCGTACCAGGTGGAGAGTTTGTGGGTGAGCCACTGGCGGTAGCGACTGCGCGCCGAGGACCGCACAGGCCCGCCGTGGAGGTGGGAGAAGTCCACGTCGAAGCAGGAGTCCCAGCGCAGCCACCGCTCGGCGTGGTCGCCGGTGAGGTCGGTGACCTCCTCGGTGGTCGTGCAGAAGCAGGTCGGGCAGACCATGGTGCAGTTGCCGCAGGTCAGGCAGCGGGCCGCGACGTCGTCCCAGCGGTCGGCCTCCAGGCTCTCGCCCATCAGGGTGCGCAGGTCCACGGGCGGCATGGCCCGTCCCATCCGGTCCCGCGCGGCGTCGACCGCGGAACGGGCCGCGTGCTCCGTCGCCGGGTCGGCCGGTTGAGAGGAGACATGCGCCAGGACGTCCTGCCCGGCCTCGCTGCCCGCGCGGACGAGGAAGCGGTGACCGGTCTCGTCCAGGACCTCGGTCAGCGCGAGGTCGAACCCGGCGTCCGCCGCCGGGCCACTGTCCATGGAGGCGCAGAAGCACGTGGCACCCGGTTCGGTGCACTCGGCGGCGACCAGAAATGCTCCCGTCCGCCGTTCCTCGTAGCCCCTGTCCCGGTACCGGCCGCCGGCCAGGACCCGGTCCTGGATCGCGATCGCCCGCAGATCGCAGGGGCGTACGCCCAGAAAGGCGTACGACGGCTGCCGGGGGTTCTCCTCGGTGACCGACAGGCGGCCGTCCGGCGTCCGCTCGGCACTCCAGAGCTTCTCGTGCTGCGGGTGCAGGAACGTCTTCCACGACTGAGGGCCGGCCGTGTGGGCGAACACGGCACCGTCGGCACGCGGCACGAGGCGGTAGCGGCCGGCCTCGGCCTCCGTGCCCCATCCGAAGGGCAGGTCGTCGGCCGACGCTATCTCGGCGAGGACGACGGCACCGTCCCGGACCGTGGGGCCGATGACCGTGCGGCCCCGCGCACCCAGGAGCTGGACCAGGGAACTCAACCCGTCCCTGTCCAGGACGCCGTTCGTCGGGCTGTTCGTCATCGTCGCCCTCCGCATCCCGTTCGGGCACCCTGTTGTCAGCCTGTGCCTCCAGGGGGTGCGGCACCACGGGCCGCCCGGGCACCGTCATGGGGACCTTCGGCCCCGATGAGGCGGTCGCGACGGGTCGGGCGCGGGGCGGCTCGACGCATGACCGACGGCAAGGACATCCGCAACGCGCGGATCCTGATCGCACCGTGCGCGGCCGTAACCGCTTCTCCGCGTCTCTCTCACCCTTCCCGTCACCTTCAGCACACCACGTGACCGGCCGGCCCACCAGGGCCGACCTCGATCAGCCGGGCCAGGTCCCGGAAGAAGAGGGTCCGACGACGCCCGGGAAGCCTTCGGTCCACCATGCGCGGTCGCCGGAGGTGACGGCGAAGGCCTCGACACCGGGGAGGGACTCGATCCATTCACGGGCGCTCGGGCCCATGGCGAAGCCAGCAGTCGCGCAGACGTCGATGTCGGTGAGATGGCGGCCCACCAGGGTGATCGAGAGCAGGCCGGATTCTGCCGGACGGCCTGTGCGCGGGTTGAGTATGTGGGGGCCGCGTTCGGCCGTGCCGGACGTCGCGACGGCGAGATCCCGGCCGACCACGACGGTACTGAGCTGACCGGGCAGCAGGGGGTGGGCGATGCCGATGCGCCAGGGCACGCCGGGGGCGCACTCGCCGCGCAGCTGGATGTCGCCGCCGCCGTTGATACAGGTGTTGCGCGCCCCGGCCCGCTCCAGTATCTCGGACGCACGCTCGATGGCCCAGCCTTTGACCAAGCCGGTGGGGTCGAGGCGGCCACCGGGCGTGGGGCTGAACCAGCCGTCGGTGAGGCGTTCTGCGCTCTCGCAGAGCCCGAGCACTTCGGTGACCTCCCGATCGCAGTCGGCGAGGGCGATCTCGCCGCGGGCAAGCCGGCTGATCTGGCTGCCGGGGCGATAGGTGGAGAAGACCTCGTCCACCCGGTGCAGCCATGTCACGGCTTCATCGAGGGCGTGCCGTACGGCGCGCGTGGGAGCGTCGCGGAGGTCGAAGGAGAAGACCGTGCCCATGGCGTGCTCCACGTGGCGCAACCCAGGGCCGCGTCCGGCGTCGGGGCGGTCAGGCACCGGCCTTGTCCAAGGCACTCTGGAGGGACTGCATGTAGCCCTCGCTGGTATAGGAGGCGCCGGAGACAGCCTGGATGTGAGCGCTCTGCGCACCCAGAGCCTCCCTGGTCAGGGTGGGCACGGCGTAGTCGGCGATGGCCCGGCTGCGCGCATCCCCGCTGGGGGTCTGCAGGGCCCGGACCTTGGCCAGCTTGCCGTTGGAGAGGGTGACGGCGACTTGAACCGGGCCGTAGGGGGTCTGCTCGACGGCACCGGTGAAGGTGCCGGTGGCCCCGGCCCCGTTACCGCCGCCGCTCGATGCGGTGGAGTGGCCGGCCCCCCCGGAGCCGGGGGTCGGCGAGGACGTCGCCGCACCCGGGCCGGTACCCGCCAGCGCGGGCAGCGTGGTGTGGTGCGGCTTGAGGGACAGCAGCAGGACCAGGCCCGCAACGCTGGACGTGGCCATGAGGGCGGCGCGGCGTACTGCCATGAGGCTGCTCCCTTCAGGGGCGTGGTGGCGTCAGAAAGCGAAGGACTCGTGGTGGATGCGGCGGCGCGGTACTCCGGCCCGTCGCAGAGCCGGTATTGCTGCGGATGTCATCCCTGGGGGGCCACACAGGTAGACGTCGCGCTCGGCGATGTCAGGCACCAGGACGGTCAGTCCGTCGGCGGTGAGGGGCGAGGAGTGCACGGCAGGCTCGTCCACCACGTAGTGCACGGTCGCGCCGCGACGGGCGGCTATGGCATCGATTTCCCGCCACAGTGCCAGGTCCTGCGGGCGGCGTGCCCGGTACAGCAGGGTGACATTGCCGGGCAGTGTCTCGAAAAGGGCCAGCAGAGGGGTGATTCCCACGCCGCCGCCCAGCAGCAGGACCTTGGAGGACGTGTGTCGTGCCGCGGTGAGGGCGCCGTAGGGCCCTTCTGCCCACACCCGGGTACCCGGCCGCAGTCTTGCCAGGGCCTCGCTGTGGCGGCCGACGGCTTTCACTGTGATGCGCAGAAATCCCCGGTCGGACGGCGCTGAGAGTGAGTACGGGTTCGCCGTCCACCACATCCCGGGGGCGAGGAAACGCCAGCGGAAGAACTGACCGGGCAGGGCCCCCAGATCGTCAAGGTGCAGACCGGCCATGAAGACGGACACCACCCCGGGCGCTTCGGGCCGCACTTCGGTCACGACCAGCTGGTGCCGCAGTGCCCGCCGCAGCGGAGTAAGGAACCGGTACCACACCAGCAGCGAGGCCACACCGATGTAGAGGGCGTACCAGGCGAGCTGGGCGGGGCGGTGCGCGACGAAGTCGGCGCCATTGGACAGCTGGTGGGAGAAGGCCAGGAAGAGGGCGAGGTACGTGGCGAAGTGCAGGTAATGCCATGTCTCGTAGCTCAGCCGGCGGCGTGCGGCGCGGGCCGAGATGACGCCGGTGGCGAGCAGGAGCACAAAGCCCGCCGTGGCCATGAGCATGTCGGGATAGGCGAGCACGAGCGTGGTGGCCTGCCCGATGACGCCCGCGTGGGCGCTGTCCGCGTAGCCAAGAGTGATCAGCAGGACGTGGGCGAGCGTCAGCGAAATGGTGTACCGGCCGCCCAGCGCGTGCCAACGAGCCAGGCGGTCCGAGCCGACGGCCCGCTCCAGCACGGGAAGGCGGGACATCAACGCGAGCAGCACCGCGCAGGCGTACCCGGCCAGCAGGCCGGTCACCCGGCCGGCGTTGGTCAGCCACCCGGAGAATCCGACCACGGAGGTGGTGTCGAACCACCACAGGCCGATGACGGCCACGGCTCCGGTACAGATCAGCAGCTGGGCAACAGCCCCGAGGACGCGGGGAGAGGTCGGGCCGGACCGAGGGGGACGCGCCCTGGCATGGCGGCGTCGACGATGCTGGCGAGGCGGACCGCCTCGGACTCCACCCGTTCCTGGGCGCTGTTGCTGATCGTCCGGGTCTCGACGATGACGAGGGAG
>NZ_JBEXSH010000360.1:0-8473 GCF_040613555.1 Streptomyces sp. NPDC006265 | reverse complement strand
CTTTCGTAGGTGCGAGCCCTTCTGACATCTACAGCTGACATCAACGAGCCTGGTCATTGACGACCGGGGCGTCTCCTGAGCAGGCGGTCCATGTGGCTCATGGCTTCGCGCTGCGTGTCCTGGACGACGTGGGTGTAGACGTCCATGGTGATGCTGATCTGTGAGTGACCGAGGATCTCCATCACGACGCGGGGCGCGACTCCGGCCGCCGTGAGCAGGGTGGCCGTCCCGTGGCGAGCGTCGTGCAGCCGGATCACGCGGAGGCCGGCGGACACGGCGACGCGGGTGAAGGAGCGGTACAGGTTGCGCGGCTCCACGGGGCGGCCGGTGCGAGTGGCGAAGACATAGTCCGACTCCTGCCACCTCTCCCCTGCCTTGGCGCGAGCGTCCGCCTGCCGTAGGCGGTGCCAGCGCAGGGGCGCGATGCAGAGGGCGGGCAGAGGGACTGCGCGGCGACGGCGGCTCTTGGGGTCGTCGTCGTACAGAACGCCACGGCGGCGCTGGACTTGGTGGCGGACGTAGAGGACACGGTTGTCGAGGTCGAGGTCCGACCAGCGCAGGCCCACGATCTCTCCTCGGCGGAGCCCCATGGCGATGGCGAGCACGAAGGCCGCGTAGAGCGGATCCTTGCGGGAGGCAGCGAGGAAGTCGAGCGTCTCGTCGAGAGTCCAGGGGTGCAGCTCGGGCTTGTCCGTGCGGGGCGGCTCGACGAGCTTGGCGACGTTGCGCGCGATGAGTTCCTCGCGACAGGCGGAAGACAGGGCCGAGCGCAGAACTCGGTGCGACTCCTTGGCCGTTGCGGCGGTCGTCTCCTTCTCCAGGCGGACGAGGAACCGGCGGACGTCGGCGACGCCGAGGGATTCCAGCCGCTTGGCACCGAGCAGGGGCACCAGGTAGAGCCGGACGTGTGCCTCGTACTTGTCGAACGTGCTGAGCTTCCGCCGGGGCTTGATGACGTTGTCCAGCCAGTACGGGAGCCAGTCCGAGAGCTTGGCCGACTTGGTGGGCACGGGCACGCCCTGGTCGACCTTGTCGAGCAGCTCACGACGCTTGCCGTCGCACTCGGCCCAGGTCTGGCCGTAGGCGAACTTACGGGCGCGGGTGCCGTCCGGCTGGAGGACGTAGACCGCGCACTGGAAGCGGCCGTCCTTGCGCTTGGTGATGGTGCCGGCGCCGTTGGGGTTCCGCTTGCGTTGCTGGACCATCAGGCGGCCGCCTCCAGTTCGTGGGTGATGTACTCGCGGACAGCCCGCGCGGGGATCCGACGGCACCGGCCGATGGTGATCGAGGGCAGACGACGGGAGCGGATGAGGTCGTAGACGGTTGAGCGGCCGAGCTTCAGCCGCTCCATCACGTCAGGCACCGTCAGCAGTTCGTCGTCATGCATGGGTGGGCTCTCCTTCCGTTCCGGGAGCGGGTTCGAGGGATGCGGCCAGCCAGGCTTCGGCGTCCGAGAGGCCGGTTCCGGCGAAGACCCAGTGCGAGAGCACGTAGGTCGTCTCGGGCTCGGGGCCGTTGGCAGGTGTGGCTTGCGCGCGGCGCCATTCGGCGCGGGCGTCGCGGAGGGCGCCGAGGGTGGTGGAGTAGCGGCGGGATTTGGTGGAGAAGTGGCCGCGGAAGCCGAGCATGTGGGCCCAGGCGCGCAGGCGGAGGTGTTCGAGGTCCTTGCGTGCGCCGAGGAACCAGGCGGTTCGGATCATGCGGCGGGCGTGGTTGCTGATGTCGAGCTGGGCGAGTTCGGCGGCGAACTTGAGCGGCCGGTCGAGAGCTCCAGTCGCCGTCTCAGCGCCCTTGGTGGCGTACTTGGCGATGTAGGCGGCAACAGCCCGCTCGGTGAGCTCCTGGCCGTCGTCAAAGTCGGCCGAGCGGATGGTGCGGACGTCGAGTTGGCGGCCGAAGGTGAAGGTGTGCGCACGGCCGTCGATGACCGGGCCGTCAACGCGAACCCTGGCAGCGGCAGCGCGGATCGCGTCCGTGAGTAGATCGGCGGTCGCCCAGGTAGGGGGTGGGGTGTCGCCGCCGCTGGGACCGTCGATGCGGATGACCGCGTGGAAGTGGACCGCGCCGCGCTTCTGGTACTCGGCGACCTTGGCGAAGCTCACGCGGGCGTGCTCGCGGAAGCGCCGCTGGGACAGGCCGGCGCGCTTGGCGACCTCTCGGCGCAGGTAGGTGGAGAAGCGCCGCCAGAGGGGACCGGCGTGGGCGTTCCAGAGGACTGCGGCTTCGTAGTCGTAGGTGTCCGGGTCGAGTGCGGAGCCGAGTTCGTCGTCGTCCTGGTCGTGGTGGGTGCCGCAGCGGCAGGGGCGACCGCTGGAGGGGCGGTTGTGGACCGGGCCGAAGCTCGGGGCGGTGAAGGTGGCGAACACGCGAGGGTGCGTGGCGACGTGTTCGGGGGTGCCCTTGCCGCCGCGCAGGCCGGAGGTGATCAGGTGGAAGGTGTCGCGGCGGTAGACCTCGGCGCAGGCCTGGCAACGGGTCGTGCGGCGGTTGTTGCAGCGGACGAGGAGCTGTCCGGCCGGGAGGCTGGTCGAGTCGAGGCGGTGGAGGACATTGCCGATCTCGCCGGTGCGGGTGTCTACGTCGTACTCGGTGCGGTGGCCGTCGAGGCGGATCGGGTGGGTGCAGCCGCCGAGTCCGGAGAGTTGGCGGAGGATACCCGGCAGCGTGCCCTGCGCGGCCAGGTTCGCGAGTTCCGGAAGTGGTGCCGGAGTGGTGCGGGTGAAGATGGCGTTTCCCCTTCTGACTTGCTGGGTCGGGAGGAGCAGGCGCCGGGGCGGCGAAATGCTTGGTCGTGTGCCGCCGCCCCGGAGGCCAGCGCGGTTCAGCGGCGGTGGTGGTCGCGGAGCATGGAGCGCAGGACGACGGCGGCAACGGCTACGGAGATGGCCGTGACGGCGACGGCCGCCAGGAGCGCGGTGAGGACGACCCCGCCGACGACCAGGGCCACGACGGTTTTCTGATCGATGGAGACCGACGGGAGCGAGCGCCGTACGGGTGCCGTCCCGGTCGGGGTGTGGGTGTGCGCGGGCGGCGAGGTCGGGCTGTCGGGGTACTTCGGGAGGAACACGGTTGCGTCTCCTTATCTACTCGTCTAGGCGTGTGAGCCGTTTATGACGGTCACGCCGGAGCGCGTGCCGGACTCGATAGCGGGGGCGAGGAAGGTGCGGGAGAGCCAGAAGCCGAAGAGAGTGATCAGGACGACGATCCAGACGCGGACGCCGAGGAACCTGACTGCTCCCCAGGCGAAGAAGCCGAGGACGACGACAAGCGGAAGGCTGACGGTCACGGGTCGGGAATCCTTTCAGCGCACGGGGCAGCGGTGGGTGCGGGCAGCCAGCTCGGCGGCGGCGCGGCTGTCGTAGTCGGCGGAGAAGCCGCAGCGCGGGGCCGTACAGGCGGCGGTGTGCTTCTCCCGGCCGCGACCGTCATAGGAGGTGCCGACCTGGACGGGGCCGATGCGGCTGACGTGGCGGAAGCGCTTCGGTGCGGGCATGGTCAGTCCTCCTGTCGCGGGCTGGGGCGGGGGAAGTCGCGCAGGATCCGGGCGGCTTCCTCCGGGTCCGGCGTGCGGTCAGCGGCTTCCTCGGCGAGGAGCCGGGCGAGCGCCGATCGGCCACTGACGGCCATGTCGCGGGCGGCTGAGAGGTAGTCGGCGGCCGTGTTGAAGCAGAAGAGCGGCATGATCTCCCTTTGCTGGTCAGGTGAGTTGGGCGGCGATGGCTTCGGCCATGGGCGGCGGGACACCGAGGCGGGCGCGCAGGGTCGGGGTGTCGATGGCCGTTCCGGTGCGGGTGCGGTGGTCGGCGGCGACTTTGCGGGCGTGCTCGACCAGGGCGGCCGGAACAGCGACCGGCGGAGGGGCCAACGGTGGGGCCGGTGCCGGTTCGGCCGCCGGTGGCGTCGGGAGGTCTGGCGTGGGATCGGGCACGTTCTCTTGGTCCTCGATGCCGTCGAGTTCCTGTTGGTCTACGGCGTCAGTGGTCGCGTCGTGCGCTGTCGGAGGCGAGTGGACCAGGAGGGTTCCGCCGAGGAAGGCGAGCGCGGGCCAGCCCGCTACGAGGATGCGCAGCCAGGCCGGTACGTGATCCAGGTCGAGCAGGCCGGCGGTGGCGACGTTCGCGCCCAGGGACGCGGCGAGTGCGATCAGGAACCAGCACCACCCGGCCGCTTTCGCCTCTCCGGAGCGCAGTCGGCGCCAGGCGGCGACGAGCAGCAGGTCAACGCTGATCGGGTAGGCCCACGCCTTCCACCCGTCCTGCCCGGCCGCCGAGGCGACATCGTGCAGGTGGGCGAAGGACAACGCGGCGGCGATGACCGCCTGAACGAGCACCGCATCGACACGGGCCAGGTGGGCACGCATGCTGCGGCTCCTTCCGAATTCGGGCATGGGGGGGTAGGGACATGGCGTGAGGCGGTCACGCCGACCGAGGTTGGGGGCGCGGTCAGTCGGCCACCGGCCGGGGCCGCACGGCCGGGCCCGGTATCTCGACGGGCCGTACGGGCACGTCGGGCCTGAAGGGCTTGAGCGCGGGCAGGTCGGGGACCAGGTGGGCCGACTCGCGGCAGGTCTCGGCAGCGTCGCCCAGCGACAGGTACGGCGTGCGGATGCGTGACCAGCCGCCGGAGGTGTCACCTGCGACGGCCAGGCCAGGGCGTTCAGGTGCGATGGCACATGCAGCCGAGACCGCCTCGGGTGCGATGTCGCCGAGCGCCATCTTCGCGGAGGCTTCGTCGTTGACGCGGTGGCAGACGCGGCCGGTCAACTGGGCTCGCAGCATGGTGGCGCCCTTGCCCAGCTCGGCGCCGAAGCGCTGGCCGCAGACCTCCAGGTAGATGCCGGCCGCGCGGCCGAGCTGGGCGAGGCGAATGAGCTGGGTGACCATCTCGTCCCGGCGTTCCTCGTCCTTCCTGGTGGCGACGAGGAAGAGTTCGGCCACCTCGTCCACGAACAGCACGAGGGGAACTGGGCGTTCAGACTCAGGCAGTCCCCAGATGTCGGAGGTGATCTCTTCGGCCGGGGTACCCGGGGCGATGCCTTGCCGGGCCTTGATCAGGTCGTATCGGTCCTCCATTTCCTTCACGAGCACGGGCAGCAGCTCGGCTGCCTGCTCCGGGTCGGTCGCCAGCGCGGAGAGCCGGGAGGCGAACGGCGCCAGCTCCACACCGCGCTTGCAGTCGATACCGACGAGGGCGACCGGCTGAGGGGCGAGCCCAGCGATCAGGTGCCGCAGGTACATGGATTTACCTGACAGCGTCGCGCCGAGGGTGAGTTGGTGGGGTACGGCCCGGTAGTCGCGTACGAACGGCATGGCGTCCTCCCGCAGCGCCACCGGCACCTGGAGGAACTCGGCGTCCACCTTGCGAGGCATACGCACCTGCCGCAGAACGTCGAAGCCGACCAGCCGCAGTTCGACCACACCGGGCTTGACCGTCGAGACGTACACGGCGTGAACGCCCCAGGCGTGCCGCAGCCGTTCCGCCGAGGCGGCGACATCGGCCGGTTCCTGCCCCGGAGCGAGCCGCAGACGGAGCCGCAGCCCGGTCGAGGTGGGGCGGATGATGCCCCGACGCGGCGGTACGGGACGAACTTCACGGCGAGTGGTGGCCTTAACCGCCAGCATCCGCAGCCGGGACGGAGCCACGGTCAGACCGCAGGCCTCCATGACCGAGCCGTACGAGCTGAGCAGCCGGGCCGTGGAAATCGGCAGGCCGACCGTGGACCAGTACACCCCGGGATGCTTGGCCCGGGCGTAGGCGGCCCCGCCGCCGAGTGCGGCGACAGGACCACCCACCTCCAGGAGCGTCGTCAGATCGGTCATCAGGCAGCGGCCCCGGAGGCGGCCGGGAACGCGGCCGGAGTCACCGCAGCGGCGCGGAACGCGATGCCGTGCCGCTGCTGCCCGTTGAAGACGCTCTCCCACGGACGGGCCACCAGCCCCGGCAGCGAGACCGGAGCACCGAGCGTCAGCCCCTCGGAGACTCCACTCTCAGGAACGGTGACCTTGATCAGCGAGGACTCGCCGTCCTCCAGGTAGACGACGCCCATGGTCATCAGGGCTTCACCGCTGGTGGCGTCCTTGGCGATCTCCCCCGTCTGCCGGTCGCGGACCTTGGGCTCGGGCGCCTCGGTCAGCAGGATCGTTGCGGCGGAGGTCTCTAGCCTGTTGGGGTGTACGAGTTCGGAGAAGCCTCCCCGCGCACCACCACAAGTCAGGCGCTCACGTCGCCGGGAGCTGGTACGACAGGACGTACGCGTCGGCCGCCATGACCGTGTCGCAGACCTCCACGGCCCGTCCCTCCTGGTCGAACGCCGTGCGGATCAGGTGAATGACCGGCACGCCGGAAGCCAGCCGCAGCGTGCGCACCTCGTCGGGCGAGGGCATCCGGGCACGAATCTCTTCCTCGAAGTGGTCGAGGCGGTGCCCCAGCTCCTCAAGCCGGGCGTAGATCCCACCGGGCCCGGGGTTGGGCTCGGCGATCGGCGTGCCCCGTGCGATGTCGAGCGGCAGATACGAGGTGGCGAACTCCACCGGCCGCCCGTCCAGCAGATACCGGCGACGCCGGGCGAGCACTCGCCGCACGGACCCGAGCCGGGTGGAGACGTCCTGGCTGGCCTTCTCCTCCTTGACCTCCAGGCTGTCCACCTGCGGGTGACTGCCGGCGGCGTCGGCCTCCACGATGAACGCGGACTTCCCCTGCTCGCGGTGGCGCCGGGCGAACCGGTCTGAGGCGAGCCGTCGTACAGGCGGGCGTGGTCGCACGAAGACGCCCTTGCCGTGCTCGGCGTGCACCAGGCCCTCGCCCTGGAGGACGGAGAAGGAGTTTCGAACCGTCATACGGGAAACCCCGTAATGCTCGACTAGTTCGGCCTCGGAGGGCAGCTTTTCGCCCTCCTTGAATCGGCCACGGTCGATGGCCTCGCGCAGCTGGTCGGCGATCTGCCGGAAGACCGCACGATCGCTCGTGGGGTCGAGATCGCCGAGGAGGCCGGAGGAAAGAGAGGGCACGTGTACTCCTTTAGGTATCTAGACGAGTGAGCGAGCTTTGTTGCTACGGTGGAGAGCCTAGCCAGCCGAGAGGGCAGAGGAACGTGAGCACCGACCGTCCGCACTCCGTGAGCGTCGCCGGAGTCATCGTCGACGACCAGGACCGCGCCCTCTTGATCAAACGCCGCGACAACGGCCACTGGGAACCCCCCGGCGGCATCCTCGAACGCGAGGAAACCATCCCCGAAGCCCTCCAGCGCGAAGTTCTCGAAGAGACCGGCATCAAGATCGCGCTTCCCGCGACCCTGACCGGGATCTACAAGAACATGAAGGGCTTGATCGTCTCCATGGTCTTCCGCTGCGAGGCCGCCGACGGCACACCCACCACCGGGGACGAGACCCGCGCACTGCGCTGGGCCACCCGCGAAGAAGTCATCGAACTCGCCGACGAGGCATACGCGATCCGCGTCCTGGACGCACTCGACGCGGTATCCCCGCCGGCCATCCGCGCCCACGACGGCGTGAAACTCGTCTAGCCCGAACCCGCTGCACATGGCGGCCTACCAGGACGAAGGAACTTGTATGCACGAGTATACGAGCACGGCCCGGGTCTGGGGACTCACTTGCCCAGGTTTTCCGGAAGAGGTCAGCCGGGCCCGCCGCTGGACACGGGACATCCTGCGGGGATCTCCCCTGGCCGAAGACGCCGAGCTGATCGTGAGCGAGCTGAGCGCGAACGCGATCCTCCACACGGCGAGCGGCGGACTCGGCAGCTTCCACCTGGCTCTCGCGGTCTCCCCGAAGGTGGTTGCCCTGTCGGTCACCGACGAGGGAGGGACAGTCACGGCCCCGAAGGTCGAGCGGCCGAGCGAGGACGCGGTACACGGCCGCGGCCTGGGCATGGTCAGCGTCATCGCACATCGGGTCGTCGTCCACGGCAGCCACAGCGGATACACCGTCACCGCGGAACTCTTCACGGACACCCAGCCGGGAGGACACCCGTGCTGATGGACAAGCCCCAGCGCGGTTTCTGGTGCGAGTGCTGGACGCAGGACGTCAACGACCAGACGGGACGGCCGGCGCTCCGGGCATCCTTCGACGCCTACTCAGCACCGCAGGCAGACAGATGGGTAGCGGTCGCCCTGCGCACCATCTCACCAGCACTCGACCCGGACGCCTCCGACGAGGCCTGGGAATGGCTCTACGACGGCCGCATCGACACGCGACGAGCCCTCCTACGCATGGAACCCTGCACGGTCTCCCTGACCCACGCCAGCACCCGCATCACATGGACGATCCGGCCAGTGGTCTTCCTACCGATGGCCCACCGTCAGGGGGTCGAACTCCCTGCCTGCGCATACGACTTCACGACCCACGCCACAGACTGAGTTACAACTTTCTCTACTGGTTCAAGTGCCCGCGCACGGCGCGGGCGCGGGGGGCCCCCTCGGGGCGGGCGGGCGGCCGGGGGCGGCCCCGCCGGGCCG
>NZ_JBEXSH010000359.1:0-8483 GCF_040613555.1 Streptomyces sp. NPDC006265 | reverse complement strand
GTGGTGCCACTGCCGGCCGACCCGATCAAGCCCGGGGCGTCGCCGTGCGGGACACGGCGGCCGGGAGCGGAGGCGATGGTGCAGCCGGACCACGGGTAGCGGCGGCTGCGGCGGCAGGTGCACAGGGCGACGCGGAAGCGATCGGAGCTGACGACGGAACCGTCCTCGAGCTCCACCTCCACCGGGCCCTCCATCAGCAGCGGGCCCTTGCGTTGAACGGTGACGCGGCGCGGCGCGGCAGGCCGGTCAGACGGGGAGTTCGGCACGGACGACCACCAGCTCTTCCTTGTCGTCGGCGGTGGGCAGCAGCCCCCGCTCCCGCAGCCAGCGTTCCCGGCCGCGCAGCACGGGCCCGAGCGCGATCCGGCGGCGTCTGGTCACCGCGGCCTTCACCACGGAGAAGCACATGCCGGGCACGAGGGGCCGCTCCTCGCCCTCGATCATGTACGGCGGCTCGTGGGTGGTGACGCCGATGCCGTGTCCGGTGCGGTGGATGAAGTACTCGCCGTAGCCGGCGTCGGCGATGACCTCGCGGGCGGCCCGGTCGACGTCCTGGCAGGCGGCGCCGGGCCGCACCGCGCGGAAGCCGGCCTCCTGGGCCTCGCGCACGATGTCGTGCACGCGCCGCTCCTCGTCGGTGGGCTCGCCGACGTGGACCGTGCGCGAGGTGTCGGAGCCGTAGCCGTCCCGCAGCCCGCCGAAGTCCAGGACGACCGTGTCGCCCCGGGCGATGACGCGGTCGCCCGCCTCGTGGTGCGGGTTGGCGCCGTTCGGGCCCGAGGCGACGATGGTGAAGTCGACCTGCTCATGGCCGTGCCGGCGCAGCAGCCGGTCGAGGTCCGCGGCCACCTCGGACTCCCGGCGCCCGGCGAAGGAGACGGTCCGGATCTCCTCGAACGTCGCGTCGGCGGCGACTCCCGCGGCCGCCATGAGGTCCAGCTCGGCCGCGTCCTTGACGGCGCGCAGCATCGGCAGGGCCTCGGTGAGCGCGGCGCAGGAGCTGTGGGGCATGGCCTGCCGGAGGGCCAGCAGGTGCAGCGCCCAGGCGTTGTCGCTGATGCCGAACCGGCCCGAGGCGTCGAGGAGGGCGGCGGTGGCGGCATAGGGGTCCTTGCCGTCGGTCCAGTCGCGCAGGGTCAGGGCGGCCGCGCCGGGCGCCCGGTGCGCGTCCGGGGCCTCCAGGGCGGGGACGACGAGGACGGGGTCCTGCCCGGCGGCGAGGACCAGCAGGGTGAGCCGCTCGGTGACCGCCGGGGGTGTGTAGCCGGTGAGCCACACCAGGTCCGGTCCCGGGGCCACCAGCAGGCCCGCGAGCCCGGCTTCGGCGGCCGTACGCGCGGCGCGCTCCATGCGGGCCCGGTAGTCGTCGGCGGTGAAGGACGCGGCCGTGCTTCCGGTCATCCGGGCCTCCCAGGGCGGGCGAAGGGGCTACGGGCAGCATCCTGCCCGGCCGGAGGGGGCGGCGCGAGCCGTCTGCGGGCATTCACCCCGGCAGCCCGCCTAACGGCAGTGGATTGCCCAAGCGTTATACCTAATGCTTAGATGCGGCTCTTCCATTAAACGGTCGATCGAGGGGGCGTACGACGGTGCTGGTACTCGCGCACATCAGCGATCTGCATCTGGGCCGGGAGCGCGCGGGCGACGGAGCGCGCCGAGCGGGTGCGCGACCGGCTGTGGGAGCTGCCGGGCCAGGTGGATGCGCTGCTGGTGACCGGGGACATCGCGGACCACGGCACGGAGCCGGAGTACGAGGACGCCGCACGCATCCTGGGGCTGCGCACCGGCGACACCCCGTTCCCGGTGCTCATCTGCCCGGGCAACCACGACAGCCGCAGGCCCTACCACAAGGCGCTGCTGGACCGGCCCGGGGGCGAGGGGCCGGTCAACAGCGTGCAGGTCTTCGACGACGGCGCGGTGCTGATGTGCGACTCCAGCGTCCCGGGCAGCGACGACGGGGAGCTGGGGGAGGAGGCCTACGACTGGATCGAGACGACCCTCGACGAACTCGACGGCGGCCTTCCGGCCCTGCTCGCCTTCCACCACCCGCCGGTGGCACTGCACCATCCGCTGCCCGACTCCTACCCGCTGCGCCACCCCGGCCGACTGGCGGACCTGCCGGCCCGACGGCCCGAGATCGCCGGGCTGATCACCGGCCACGCCCACTCCCCCGCCGCCACCTCGTTCGCGGGGCGGCCCCTGGTCGTCGGGCCGGGCGTGACGTGGACGCTGCGGTTGCCCTGGGAGGGCGAGCAGATCGCCGACCGGGAGGCGCCGCCCGGGCTCGCGTTCCACGTCCTGGACGACTCGGGGCGGCTCACGAGCCACTTCCGCGTCGTGCCGTGAGAGCGCGCGTCACGCGGCGACAGCCGGTACGAGCGTCAGCTGCTCGTAGCCGCCGCTGCGGTGGCGGACCGTCAGTCTGACCTCGGAGCCCGGCCGGGTGCGGGCGACGGCCCGGACCAGATCGGCGGCGGTGTCGATCCGGGTCGCGCCGAAGGCCAGGAGGACGTCGCCGCGCACCAGCCCGGCGGCCTGCGCCGGCCCGGGGACGTGCAGCCCCACGACCACGGCCCCCGGCTTCCGGGCGTCCATGACCTGCACGCCGAGCGTCGCGGCGGCGGGCGCGGAGGGTGCCGCGGCGGCGGGCGTGGGGCCAGGGAGCGACGGCGTGTGCTGCCACCCTCGTGGGTCGAAGCGCCCGCCCTTGCCGAGCACCGCGGTGCCCATCGCCCCGAGGCCGATCCCGGAGAGGACCAGGACCGCGCCCGCGAACGAGGCGAGCAGGACGTTCAGGAGCCGCCTCCCGCGTCGCCGGGCGGCGTGCGGGCGGGGCCGTGACGGGCCGGGCCCCGTCACCGCGGCGGCCCCCTCGGGCTCCTGACCCGGCATCGGCTTGGGTCGCAGTGCGGTCTGTTCCATGACGTGCCTCCGGATGGTGCCGATCGCCTCCGGCGGTTCCCGGAACGATCACGGCAGGTGCTCTACCCGGTGCATCGGCGGCCGACGAGCCACGAACGAGTGAGACTGACCCGGGCCCGGCGCGGTCAGGGATCAGCCGGTGTGGCCTTCTCCGTGGCCGCCGTGCGCCCCGCCGTGGTCGAACCTCAACACCTGCGCGGGCATCACGACGAAGGGCCGCATCATGCCCATGTCCTCGTGCTCCAGCGGATGGCAGTGGTACATGAACCGGCCGTGCGCGCCGTCGAACCTCCCCATGACGCGCAGCATCTGGTTCCCGGGCCCCGGAAGACATCCTTCCTGCCGCGTTCGTTGGGCGCGAGCGGGATGTCGGTGCCCGCGTCGTACCGGACCGGCGTAGACCCTGATGTGGGGCTACGACGGCCAGGTGCCGGGCCCGACCATCGAGGTCCGGCGCGGGCAGCGGATCCGCATCGCCTGGACCAACCACATCCCGGAGGACGGTGAGTACCCGGTCACCCCCGTCGAGGTGAAGCTGCACCGGGACGGCCGCCCGAGGCGGGAACTGCGGGTGCAGAGTGGGCCAGGCCGGGCGCAGGGCGATCTCGGTCTCGCGCGGGATGTCCCCGGAGGCGGGGCGCAGGACGGGCGGGATGTGCGACGGCGCGACGTACGGCGCCAGTCCGGCCGGTGCGGGTTCCTGTGCCGGTGTCCCCGCCTCCATGACGTCGGCCGGCTTTTCGATGATCTCGGTCACGGTGAATCCCCCGTGGTGCGTGGCGTGTTCCCCTCACCCGGGCGGGCGAGCACCGAACCGGGGCGCGAGGGCGTGGAGCCGAACAAGGACGTCGCCGCGCTGCCCGCCCGGTCCGTCACGCACCTGTACGGCGCCCAGACGGGCGGCGGCAACGGCACGACCGGACGTACCGGCGCACGGCACGGACGTTCAACGCAACAGTGGAGCTTCCTCAACCGCGCCCATCGTGCACCCCACGCGGCCGGTGACCTGGATGACGCCGTCGGCCGGAACCCGGAAGTCGCCCGGGTAGCCGACCTGGCGTGCGCGTGCCGCCCACCACCGGGTCGAAGCCGGACACGTCGTAGGCGTCGCGGCCGGGGAACTGGCAGTCGGCGAGTCGCCGCCTCAGCGGAGCACGGGCACGGGCATGGCCGGTGGGCGGTCCGGGAGGAAGCCGTGGACGCGGCGGGACAGCCAGTCGGCCTTGTAGCGGTCCACCGAGCGGTGCCAGTGGAGGATGCCGGACATCCAGTTCCGCAGGTCCGCCACGTACGTCGCCATCGCGGCGCGCGCCTGCTTCGTGAGCTGGAAGTCGTCGTACAGGACGGGCAGTTCGTGCTCGACGACGTGCTCGAACTGGCGCATGCGCCGGCTCATCAGGTCGTGCACGATGCCGAGTCCGGTCGGGTAGTCGCAGCCGAAGAAGGTCTGCACGACGAGGATCGCGTTGTGGATCTCGCCCTCGAACTCGATCTCCTTCTGGTACGAGAAGATGTCGTTGAGGAGGCACGCGAAGTCCATCGCGGCGTTCTCCAGGGAGCGGACCGGACCGCTGCGGTAGACCTCGGGCGGGACGGCCGGGCCGTGTCCCATCCGGCACAGGCTCAGGGTGAGCTCGGAGCCGAAGGTCGCCCTGCGCATCTCCAGGTAGTCGACCGGGTCGGGCACGCGGTGGTGGAACTGGTTGGACAGTTCCCACACCCAGCTCTCGGTCATGACGTTCACCGCGTCCTTGAGCGTGCGCCGCGCCTCGGGCGTCATCCCGGCGGTGGTGCGCACCCACAGGTCGGCCAGGCCGCGCTCCACGGCGTTGGCCGGGAGCGGCGGAGCGCCGTCGACCGGCATGCAGTCGGACAGGCGGGCCGTGGTCAGGCGGGCGGCGGCGAGGTCGCGGCGGTGGCCGTAGACCAGGGGATAGTAGTCGTCGCCGTAGGTGCCCCAGGCGAGCCACTGCGCGCTGAGGGCGAGGGCCTCGGGTGTGGCGTCCGGGTCGAGACCGGCCGAGCAGAGGGCGAGGTCGTAGGCGCGGAGCTTGTCCTCGTCCCAGACGCCCTCGGCGAGGATGCCCATGCGCTCCGCCCAGTCGCGCAGACTGCGGCGGGCGTGGTCCACGTGCGGGCTGAGCTCCAGCGGGAACGGCATGCGGATGTCGGGGATCCGCGACGGGCCGACCTTCTGGTACGGCACGTGCGTGTGGGAACGCAGCCTTCCATGCCCGAAAGGCGTGGGAGGTGCCCCCATGGCTCCGGCCGTCGCGAGCAGGGCGCGCACATCGGCGGCCGAGGTGCCGAAGCCGGTGCCTCCCGGCCAGGGGCTTGCGCCGCGCACCGCGTTCTCGTTCATATAGCGGCTGGAGCGCAGATGCCATTCATGGCCGCCCGACTGCCAGTCCTGCAGCCCCTTCGTGTACGCCGCCACGGCCGCGACCTCGTCCGGCCCGAGCCCCTTCTCCAGGGCCACCGCGGGCACTTCGGTGAACGCCGTGTGCTCGAACTGGTGGAGGCGGGAGGTCAGGACGTCGTTGACGGTGTCGGCGGCCTCCTGGGTGGTGCAGCCGAAGAAGGTCTCCAGGACGAGCACGCCGTTGCTGTTCTCGCCCTCGTCCTCGACCTCGCGCTGGTAGGAGAACAGGTCGTTGCGCAGGTGCACGGCATCGGAGAACGTCTCCCTCAGCACCCTGAGCGGCCTGGTCCCGGCGACGGCGGCGGGCACCTCGGCGGTCGCGTACTCCACGAGCCCCGCCGACCAGGGGGCGCCGCCGACCTTGCGGCGCATCTCGATGTACTCGACGGGGTTGGCGATCCGCCCCTCGTTGATGTTGGACAGCTCCCACATCGACTCGTTGAGGAGATGCTCGGTGGCCACGGCGAAGCGGCGGCGCCAGTTCTCGGACATCACCGGCACCGTGCGCGCCCACAGGTCGGCGAGGCCCGCCTCGACCGGGTTCTCCGGCTCCGGCACGGGAGCCGACAGGTCCAGCGGCATGAACAGCGGCAGCCGGTCCAGGTGGGCCTTGCCGGCGACGCGGTCCGGGCTGCGCTTGTACATCTCCAGGAAGTGGTCGTCGAAGAAGAAGACCCACACGTACCAGTCGGTGATGAGGGACAGGGCGGAGCCGTCGCAGTCGGGGTGGGTGTAGGCGCACAGCAGGCCGTAGTCGTGCGCGTCCAGGTCGGCTTGCTCCCAGACGCCGGAGCCCTCCAGCATGCCCATCTCGCGCGCCCACGCGGTCGAATGGGCCCGGGCCTCGTCGACATGCGGGTTCAGCCGCGCCGGGTGCGGCAGGTAGAAGTGCGGGAGTTCGAACGGCTGCGTCATGGCCGGGCCCTACCCGCCGCCCCGCGGCGGCATCCGCGGGACGGGACATGATCACACCATCGCGTGAATCGAACGTGAACGCAGGTGGTGTGGAGGCGACTTGGCCTAGCCGGGGACCCGCACCTGAATCAGCGCGTGCGTGCCGCCGGTGCGCCAGCGCTGGTCCTCCGCCGCGACCAGAGCGGCCTCGGTCTGCGCGTCGAGACCGGTGATCACGTCGGACTTCAGGGTGCGCAGGGCGGCGACCGGGCCGGGGAAGTAGGCGGTGACGTCGGCGAACGGCGTGGTCGGGGCCCACAGCCGGTCGCCGACCAGCCGGCGGTAGTTGAGGTCGCCCTTCACGATCGTGAGGGTGGCCGAGGCGAACTGCGCGCGCAGGTCCCCGGGCATCTCCTCGTAGGGCAGCGGCGCGCTGGAGAAGGCGTGGGCACGCAGGGTGAGGCGGCCGTCGGCGAGGGCGGACCACAACTGCCGGCCGTACGCGGCGGCCGCTCCCCCGGCGCCGGTCAGCCGGCGCACGGCGTCGACGACGTCTGCGGTGGTGGCGTCGGAGACGTAGTAGGGGTACGGCTTGACGTGCAGGACCGCCCGTCCGATGCGGCCGCTCTCCAGGAGGTGGGCGACGAGGAGGAGATCGGGGACGAGTTCGCGGCCCGCGTTGTCGGCGACCAGGCACAGCGCGCCGGTCCCGGTCCCGGGGGCGTCGAGTTGCGCCCAGAGCCGGTCGCTGTCGTCGGCGACCAGGCCGGGCGCGGCGTCCGCGGCCCGTGCGCCTTCGGCGGAGAGGCGGAAGCCGAGGTCGGCCCGGTTACCCCAGAGGGAGCCGTGCAGCAGGGCCCGGGCCTGTTCGGCGGCGGGCCGGCCGGCGAGGCCGTCGAGGGCGGCGAGTTCCTCGTCGGTCTCGGCGGAGTGGAGTTCGGCGAGCTTGAAGGGGCGGAAGGGGTCGATGCCCTGCCAGGGGCCCGGGCCGAAGTAGCCGACGGCCTGGAGCAGGCGGCGGTAGAACCAGCTCTCGGACCAGAGCCACGGCACGTCGAACCAGGACCGGCCGGTGTACTCGCGCAGCCCCCAGGTCTCCCAGAGGTCCCGGTCGTGCGCGTCGTCGGGGAGGGGTTCGATCTCGCCCTCGGTACAGGAGGCGAGCAGCTCGTCGAGGGCGCGGTGCTGCGCGGGTTCGTACGGGAAGGCCTCGCGGACCTGCTTGATGATCGCGGGGTGCCGCTCGGCCAGCACACTGTGAGGGAAGGAGCCCGGCTGGTTGCCGAGGAGCAGGGGCGCGGAGGGGATGTCGGGCATGGGCCTCACCGTAACGCGCGTGCCCTTCGCACGGGACGAGCCGCCCGCCCTGCGGTCACACGGGCGCGATCTCCCGCTCCAGTCGCGCCGCCAGGCTCAGATATCGGGCGCGGCGGGTCACCGGGACCAGTCCGCGGATGAGTATGTTCCACATCTCGGCCGTCCGGCGGGGCTGGCGTGCGACCGGCTCGCGGGAGCGCCCGACGACGCGGGTGCCGACGAAGAAGCAGACCAACGAGTGGGCCACGACGTCGACATCGACGTCCGAGTGCACGTCGGACTCCTTGACCGCGCCGACAAGCCGGGCCGTGACGATGTCCAGCCATTCGGTGAACGGGTGGCTCAGCGGCGGCCGGGGCCGGATCCCGCCCGTGGCGAGCCGCAGACCCGCCCGCAGCACCGGATCCTCGACGGACATGCGGGTGATGCCGAACGTGAGGCGCATCAGCGCTTCGAGGGAGGTGTGGCCGCGGCTGTCGGTCGCCGTCGCCAGCCGGCGGGCGGTGTGCGACTGGAGTTCGAGGATCGCGTGGGCGAGATCCTCCTTCGCCGCGAAGTGGAAGTACAGGGCTCCCTTGGTGACGTGCGCGTGTTCCACGATGTCGCTGAGACTGGTCGATTCGTAGCCGCGACGGTCGAACAGGTCAGCGGCGGCCGTGATGATCGTCGAGCGGGTCTGCTCGGCTCGCAACTGCCTCGCCATCGGCTGAACTCTCCCGGGACGGAAATGAACGGGTCATGCCGTTTGTTTTTACCCCCCGTACACGATAACTCACCCTGAAAGGGCCCTCATCACACCAGTGCGCCGGAGTGTGGGTGCACATCCGGCAAAACAAGCGCCACTGATGAGAGAAAA
Source organism: Streptomyces sp. NPDC006265 (assembly GCF_040613555.1). NCBI lineage: Bacteria > Bacillati > Actinomycetota > Actinomycetes > Kitasatosporales > Streptomycetaceae > Streptomyces > Streptomyces sp. NPDC006265. The sequence goes on along the minus strand of NZ_JBEXSH010000359.1, from coordinate 75 downwards.
CAGCACGTTCGGTATCTGACTGTGAGGGATGCGGGGGCAGACATAAAGGTGGGCCGGCCGGTGCCCCATCCGCAC
>NZ_JBEXSH010000358.1:0-8494 GCF_040613555.1 Streptomyces sp. NPDC006265 | reverse complement strand
GACAGCGCACCGGCCGGGGGCAACGGCAGGGGTACGGCGTCGAGTTCGGCGGCGAGCCGCAGCGGGTCCGCGTAGACCTCCGTGTCGGGGTGGGTGCGGCGGGCCGCTGCGACGACGGCGGGGCCGGCGGTGCGGGTGTCGTACGCGCACAGGGCGGTCGTGGCCATGGGCGCGAAGAGGAGGTTGGCGAGGGCCTCGTAGCGGATCCACTCGGTGGTCTCGCGGGCCGAGCGGCCGGCGCGCCCGCTCCACACGGGCTCCATGACGAGGTGGAGCCGGCCGCCGGGGCCGGCGTGCGCGGTGAGGTAGGCGGCGGCCTGGGCGATGGCGTTGGCGGCGGAGCCGGTGTACCAGTCGGTGTGCGGGATGCAGGTGACGTCCTTCGCGCCGGAGCCGAGGGCGCGACGCAGGAGGTCCAGGTTGCGCGGGGCGGCGATGGCCACCGGTGGCGGCTCGCCGGAGGCGCCGAGGGCTTCGCCGAGGAAGGGCAGGGCGGCGGTCACGAAGCCGTCGTCGGAGTCGAAGACGGCCATGCGGTGGTCGAACGGGCTGGGTTCTCCGGTGGTCACGTGATCCCCTCGGGTGGGTGGGGGCGGGAGTGCGGGCGGGTCAGCGCTGTGCGGTCATCCAGGCCGCGATCTGGCTGCGGTTGCTGAAGCCGAGCTTGCTGAGGATGCGTTCCACATGGCCTTCGGCGGTGCGGCGGGCGATCACCAGGCGGTCCGCGATCTGCTGGCTGGCGAGCCCTTCGGCGACGAGCCGGGCGACCTCTGTCTCGCGCCGGGTCAGACGGACCGTGGTGTCGTCGTACGGGGGCGGAGCGGCGGTTCACCCTCTCCCGTTGCGTACATATACGCACGCCAGGGCCACGTACTCCGACACGACGACCGGGATGACCGCGGACGACAACGCGGCGTTCAAGGCGGTCGGGCGGAAGATGGCCGCGAGCAACGGGTACACGGCGGAGCAGTCCAGCGACCTGTACATCACCGACGGGTCGATCGACGACTACCCCTGGGGCACCCACAAGATCTTCGCGTACACCTTCGAGATGTATCCGCGCTCCGGGGGCGGGGGGTTCTACCCGCCCGACGAGGTGATCGGGCGGGAGACCTCCCGCAACCGCGATGCGGTGCTGCAACTGCTGGAGAACGCAGACTGTATGTACCGGTCGATCGGCAAGGAGAGCCAGTACTGCGGTTAGTCCGCGTCCGCCTCTACCTCGGCCTGGGTCTCTGTCTCCGTCTCGAAGTAGGCGTCCAGGACCGCGTCCAGCTGCTCGTCCCACTCCTTGAAGTGGCTCCTGGCCGGCGCCTCGATCTCGATCGGGTACCAGCGCCGGTCGGGGGTGTGGACGGTGACGGTGTACCGCTTGCCGAAGCGGGCCGTCTCCGTCTCCACCGCGCCGATCTCGTCCCAGCGGAACTCGCAGTCCTGGTCGTCCAAGGACAGCCGTACGCCTCTGTGGTCGGCGACCATTCTGGCGCGGCGGTCGGACGCCTCGAAGACGGGGCCGTCGGTCTCGGTGTCCTCCTCCTGCTCGGAGGGGGGCACCTTCGCCGCTTCCGCCGCCTCTCCCGCCTCGGCGGCGGCCGCGTCGGCCTCCTCGGCGTCCGCGACCTCAGGCTCCTTCTCCGGCCCGTCCTCCTCCGTCCGTTCGGACGCGGATGACGTGAGCCCGGGGATGAAGGCCGGGTCGAACCCGGCGCCTTCCAGGGGCTGGCTGCTCGAACCTATGCGCTGCTCCACAGGGGAGGAGTATGGTCGAGAAACCTGTGCGGCACACAGTCGACCCCGACTTCGTTATCAGACGCCTACACGAACAGGCTCAATACCGCCGCCACCGCGAACCCCGCCACGGACAGCACACTCTCCAGCACCGTCCAGGTCTTGAGGGTGTCCCGCTCGCTGATGCCGAAGTACTTGGCGACCATCCAGAAGCCCCCGTCGTTGACGTGCGAGGCGAAGATGGAACCGGCCGAGATGGCCATGATGACCAGGGCGACGAAGGCCTGGGAGTGGCCGCCCTCGGAGAGCAGCGGGGCGACGATGCCGGCCGTCGTGACGATGGCGACCGTCGCCGAGCCCTGGGCGACGCGCAGGACCACGGAGATCAGGTAGGAGAGGACGAGCACCGGCAGGCCCACGTCGTTGAACGTGTCCGAGAGGGCCTGGGCCACGCCGCTGGCCTTGAGGACGGCGCCGAAGACGCCGCCCGCGCCGACCACCAGCAGGATGTTGCCGACCGGCTTGAGGGACGCGGTGGACACCGTCTCCAGGGACTTGCGGGACCAGCCGCGGCGGATGCCGAGCAGGTAGTACGCGAGGAACAGGGCGATCGTCAGCGCCACGAACGGGCTGCCGAAGAACTCGATCACCGAGCGGAGGGTGGAGGCGTCCAGGGCGATCGAGGAGAAGGTCGCCGCGAGGATGAGGACCAGGGGGGGTGCCGATGATGCCGAGGACCGTGCCGAGGGAGACCGGCTGCTCGCTGGGCGCGACCCCGGCGGCCCGCTGCTCGTCGACGACGGCCTGCTTCGCTTCCTCCGCAGCCTCGACCATGTCCTGCGGCACGGGGACGAAGATGCGGCGGCCGACCCACGCCGCGTAGCCCCAGGCGGCCACCACGGCGGGCAGACCGCAGACGATGCCCATGAGGATGACCCAGCCGAGGTCGACGTGGAGGAGACCGGCCGCGGCGACCGGGCCCGGGTGCGGCGGCAGGAACGCGTGCGTCACGGACAGGCCCGCGAGCAGCGGCAGGCAGTAGAGCAGGATCGACTTGCCCGAGCGCTTGGCGGCGGCGTAGACGATCGGGGCCAGGACGAAGATGCCGACGTCGAAGAAGACCGGGATACCGAAGATCAGGCCGGTCAGGCCCATGGCGAGCGGGGCGCGCTTCTCTCCGAACAGGCCGAGCAGGCGACGGGCCAGTACCTCGGCGCCGCCGCTGACTTCGAGGATCGCGCCGAGCATGGTGCCCAGGCCGATGATGATCGCGACATGGCCGAGGATGCCGCCCATGCCGGATTCGATGGTGGAGACGGCGTCCGACTTCTGGACCGTGCCGAAGAGTTCGGTGACCGACAGGCCGGCGGCGAGGCCGACGGCTATGGAGACCGCGAGCAGGGCGACGAACGGCTGGAGTCTCATCCTGATGATGAGGAACAGCAGCAGGACGATGCCGAGCGCGGCGGTGAGCAGGAGTCCGGCCGTGTCGTCGACGAGGAGGAGCAGTCCTCCCGTGTGGGGTGGGGTCTCGGCAGGGGCGGACGCGGCCAGCGGAAGGGACATTCGGGGGTCCTCTACGTAAAGGCATGCAGTTTCGGGGTAGGGGGGAGCGCGACGCGGCGCATCGGTGGCGCCGCGCCTCGGTGAGGCGAGGTGGGGGTGGGGTCAGCCGAGGACGGCCAGGGCGTCGATCTCGATGAGGAGACCCGCGGGCAGTCCGACGTAGACGGTCGTGCGCGCGGCGGGCGGCTGGGTCAGGCCCTGCTCCTCGAAGTACGCGTCGTAGAGCGCGTTGAACTCGGGGAAATGGGCGACGTCCGTCAGGTAGACGCGGATCATCATCACGTCGTCCCAGGAGGCGCCGCCCTCCTCCAGGATGGCCTTGACGTTGGCCAGGGTCTGGAGGGTCTGCTCGCGCAGCGTCGGCCCGGCGGGCGTGGGTGCCTTGCCCTCCTCGGCGGGCAGGAAGCCGACCTGGCCGGCGACCTGGAGGATGTTGCCCTTCTTCACACCGTGCGAGAACTTCGCCGGCGGGGTGGTGTGGGTCTTCGGGGTGAGTGCGATCTTGTCCGTCATACGGTGCCCTTCACTGGTGTTCTGCCGGAGTACTCCCCGCTGATGGCGTCCGCCGTACGGCGCACCAACGGCAGGAGGGTGAGGAGTTCGTCGGCGGTGACGACGACGTTCGGCGCGGAGACCGACATCGCGGCGACGACCCGGCCGTCGGCGCCGCGGATGGGCGCCGCGACGCAGTTGATGGACTCCTCGTGGCCGCCGAGGTCGGTGGCCCAGCCCTGTTCGCGCACCTTCTCCAGCTCGCGCAGGAAGGCGCCGGCGTTGGGTGTCGAACGGGACGTGTACATGGGGTAGTCGAGCTTTTCCGCGACCGCCCGCCGCTCGTGCTCGGGCAGGTCGGCGAGCAGCAGCTTCGCGACCGCGGCGACGGTGATGGCGACGGGCTTGCCGATGCGGGAGTACATCCGCACCGGGTAGCGGCTCTCGACCTTGTCGATGTAGAGGACCTCGTTCTCCTCGTACACGGCGAGGTGCACGGTGTGTCCGCAGCTCTCGTTGAGGCGGACCAGATGGGGATGGGCGATCTCGCGGACGTCGAGGTTCTCCATCGCCTCCTGGGCGAGGGCGAAGAGCCGGGCGCCCAGGCGGTAGCGCTGGTCGGACTGGCGGTAGACCAGTCCGTGCTCGTGGAGGGTGCGCAGCAGCCGCAGGGCCGTGGACTTGTGCACATCGAGGCGGTCGGCGACCTGCCCCAGGTCGGCGGGGCCCTCGGCGAGCAGCGGCAGGATGCTGAGCGCGCGGTCGACGGTCTGGCTCATGACGTTCATACCTCCTCGTCGGCCCGCTGTGTCTCATCGGTCCAGCCCGGGCCGAGTCGCAGTCTCCCCCATGCCGCGTCGCCCAGGGCGACGAGCCGGTCGGCGTGCTCCCGCGCGGGCGGTGTGGCGAGGTCACCGGGCACGGTGAGCGCTGCGGCGGCCGTCAGGTGCCCGTGCCGCAGGCGGTCCCGCACGGGCAGTCCGCGCAGGGTGGCGGAGAGGAACCCGGCGGCGAAGGCGTCTCCGGCACCAACCTCGGCGACGACGTCGACCCGGGGTGCGGGGACGAAGGTGACGTCCCGCTGCTCGAAGACGGTGGCTCCGGCGGCGCCCTGCTTGACGACCAGCACCTCGGGTTCGGGGAGCGCGGCGCGGACGGCTTCGGCGCTGTGCAGCCCCCACGCCTCGTCCTGCCCGACGAAGACGAGGTCCGCACCCCGGGCGAGGTCGCGCAGCACCGTCGGGGCGCCCGTGCCGCCCCACAGGCCGGGCCGGTGGTTGACGTCGAAGGAGACCAGGGGGCGGCCGGGGCGGCGGGCGGTCAGGTCGCGCATCAGGTCGAGGCAGGTCCCGGACAGCGCCGCGGTGATCCCGGAGAGGTGCAGCATCCGCCCGGCGCGCACCGCCGCGGGGTCGGGGTCCGTCACGCTCATCGCGGACGCCGCGGAACCGGACCGGTAGTAGGCCACCTCGTGGGCGTCGCCGTCCCGGTCCCCGGCGGTGCGGAAGTAGATGCCGGTGGGGCGGCCGGGGTCGCGCCGGACGTGGGTCACGTCGACTCCGTACCCGCCGATCGCCTCCACCAGGTGATCGCCGAACGCGTCGTCCCCCACCCTGCTGACCCACCGCACGGAGTGCCCGGCCTCGGCCAGTACGCACGCCACGTTCGACTCGGCTCCGCCGATGCCCCGCTCGAAGGACGGCACGTCGGCGAGGCGTCCCGGCCGGGTCGGCAGGAACGTGACCATGGACTCGCCGAGCGCGACGACGTCCACGACGTCGGGGGCGTTGCCGGGTCCGGTGGGGGTCACGATGGTCGTAGCTCCTCGTCGAGGCGTCGGGCGGCGGGGTGTCGGGGTATCGGTGCGGCCGGTGGCGGCTTCATTGACCGGGGGTGGCCGAGATGTTAGACAGCGTTCAGCGACATGCGCAATGAAGGTTGCAGAGATTGCAACACCGCAGATCAGGAGGCTCCATGACAGCCGACACCGCCCAGTCCCTCGCCCGGCTCGCCGCCGAGCGCGTCGATCACCGCTTCAAGGGCCTCCCGCCGGACGCCGACGGGCTGACCGTCGCCGAACTGGCCGGCCAGCGCCGCAACCTCTTCACCGGCGGCTTCGCCACACCCGTGCTCGCACTGTCCGCCGAGCGCCTGGAGCACAACCTCGAGCTCATGGAGACGTACGCGGCCCGGCACGGCCTGGCCTTCGCGCCGCACGGCAAGACCTCCATGGCGCCGCAGCTGTTCCAGCGGCAGATCGAGCACGGGGCGTGGGGCATCACGCTGGCCGTGCCGCACCAGGTACGGGTGGCGCGGGCCTTCGGGACCCGACGCGTGTTCCTGGCGAACGAGCTGGTCGACACGGCCGCCCTGCGCTGGATCGCGGCCGAACTGGATGCCGACCCGGACTTCGAACTGATCTGTTACGTCGACTCCGTGCGCGGCGTCGAGCTGATGGACGCCGCGCTGCGGGACGCCGGCGCCACCCGCCCGGTTGACGTCGTCGTCGAGCTCGCCGCCGGTGAGGGCGCCCGCACCGGCGTCCGCACGGAGACCGAGTGCGCGGCGGTCGCCGACGCGGTGGCGGGCACGCGGACACTGCGGCTGGTCGGCGTCGCGGGCTACGAGGGCGAGGTGCCGAAGGCCGACACCGAGCGGGTGACGGCATGGCTGCGGCGGCTGGTCGCGCTCGCCGCCGACTTCGACAAGGCCGGGCGGTTCACCGGGCTGGACGAGATCGTGGTCAGCGCGGGCGGCAGCGCCTGGTTCGACGCGGTCGCCGCGGTGTTCGCGGAGATCCCCGAACTGTCCCTTCCCGTGCTGAAGTTGCTGCGCTCGGGCGCGTACGTCTCGCATGACGACGGCCACTACCGCAAGCTGACCCCGTTCAACCGGGTCCCCGAGGAGGGCGCCCTGGAGCCGGCCTTCCGCCTGTGGACCCAGGTGGTCTCACGCCCCTCCGCCGAGCAGGCCTTCGTCAACGCGGGCAAGCGGGACGCCGCCTACGACCTCGACCTGCCCTTCGCCCAGGTGATCCGCCGGGACGGCGCCGAGCGCCCGGCCACCGGCGTCTCGGTGACGGGCCTGTCCGACCAGCACGCCTGGCTCGCCACCACGCCGGAGGCGGACCTGGAGGTCGGCGACTGGGTCGGGCTCGGGCTGTCCCACCCGTGCACGTCGTTCGACAAGTGGCAGCTGATCCCCGTCGCGGAGGCGGACGGCACGGTCGTCGACTACGTCCGCACGTTCTTCTAGGAGGCCGGGCGCGATGGAAGAGCTCGTCATCCGGGACGCCGACGTCGTCGACGGCTCCGGCGCGGACGCGTACCGGGCCGATGTAGTGGTCGACGACGGCCGGATCGTATCGATCGTCAAGGAGGCGGCGGCGGCCGGCTGCCAGCGGCCGAAGGCGCGCCGGGAGCTGGACGCGGAGGGGCTCGTCCTCTCCCCCGGCTTCGTCGACATGCACGCGCACAGCGACCTGGCGCTGGTGCGCGACCCCGACCACAGCGCCAAGGCCGCGCAGGGCATCACCCTGGAGGTGATCGGCCAGGACGGGCTGTCGTACGCGCCGGTCGACGACCGCACGCTGGGCGAGGTGCGGCGGACGATCGCCGGGTGGAACGGCCCGGGTGACGACATCGACTTCGACTGGCGCACGGTCGGCGAGTACCTGGACCGGCTGGACCGCGGGATCGCCGTGAACGCGGCCTACCTCATCCCGCAGGGCACGGTCCGGGCGCTCGCCGTCGGCTGGGAGGACCGCGCGGCGACCCCGGACGAACTGGACCGGATGCGCCGGCTGGTGGCCGAGGGCCTGGAGCAGGGCGCCGTCGGCATGTCCTCGGGCCTGACGTACACGCCGGGCATGTACGCGCAGGACGCCGAACTGACCGAGCTGTGCCGGGTGGTGGCGTCGTACGGCGGCTACTACTGCCCGCACCACCGCTCCTACGGCGCCGGGGCCCTCCAGGCGTACGAGGAGATGGTCGCGCTGACCCGGGAGGCGGGCTGCTCCCTCCATCTGGCCCACGCCACCATGAACTTCGGCGTGAACAAGGGCCGGGCCCCGGAGCTGCTGGCCCTGCTGGACGAGGCGCTGGCGGCCGGGTCCGACATCAGCCTCGACACCTACCCGTACACCCCGGGCTGTACGACGCTGGCCGCCGTGCTGCCGAGCTGGGCGGGCGAGGGTGGCCCGGAGGAGACCCTCAGGCGGCTGGCGGACGAGGAGACGGCGGAACGCGTCCGTCACCATCTGGAGGTCACCGGCTCGGACGGCTGCCACGGGGTGCCCGTGGAGTGGGACACCATCGAGATCTCGGGCGTGGGCGATCCGGCCCTGGCCGATTTCGTCGGCCGGACGATCCAGGAGTCGGCGGACCGGCGGCGCGAGGCGCCCTGGGTGACCGCACGCGGACTGCTGCTGGCCGACCGACTGGCCCCGACGATCCTCCAGCACGTGGGCCACGAGGAGAACGTCCGGGAGATCATGCGCCACCGGGTGCACACCGGCGGCTCGGACGGCATCCTCCAGGGCGCGAAGCCCCACCCGCGCGCCTACGGCACCTTCCCGCACTACCTCGGTCACTACGTCAGGGAGTTGGAGGTGCTGTCGCTGGAGGAGTGCGTCGCGCACCTCACCTCGCGCCCGGCCGCGCGGCTCCGGCTGCCCGACCGGGGTCTGGTCCGCGAGGGCTACCGGGCC
>NZ_JBEXSH010000357.1:0-8497 GCF_040613555.1 Streptomyces sp. NPDC006265 | reverse complement strand
GTGTGCGCGACCTTGCCGCCCGCGCACACCGAGACCTAGAAGCCGGGCAGCCCGGCCAGCAGAAGCACGGCTCCACGCCCGAGCCCAGGAACGGAATGTCGCCCCCTCAGAGCGCCGCCGATGGCGTGCACCTCGTCCACATCACCGTGCAGGTACTCACCCCACCCGTCACCGCTCCGGCCGCGGCCGACCTGGAGCGGGCCGGAGCCGCGCCAGCCGTTCGGGAGGGCCGCGGTCGCGTCGGCGTTGCTCTCTTTCGTCGACGTGGAGCCTGACCTTGCCGGTGGCGTCGTCGTAGCCGACGGCGAGCCGGTGGTCGAGACCTTCACCGCCGTCCGCCCTCTCCATCTGGGCCACCACGGGTCTCGGGGGGCGCCGCGCTCGTCCCTGTGCGGCACCGGCGGGCCCGCCAGGAGATGACGGTGTTGGGCGAAACGGAGCGCTCCGGCATGTGCCAGCGCTGCGGATCGCCGGAGTGTGTTTCGAGCGTCGTGCGCGTGAGGTGCTGTTCCAACCCGTCGGCGTCCGTCCACCACGCCTGGTCGTACAGGACCGCGGTCAGGGTGGGCGCGCCCGAGACGTGCGTCCTCTCGTCCCCCGCCGCGCACTCCTTGTGCCCCGTCTCCGAGTCCTGGACGAGCGGCTGCTTCGGCGGCAGGTTGTCCGCGGCCTGTGCCACGCCGGTGCCGGTCGTCATCGCGGCCGCCACCGCACACCCCACCGCCGGCAGTCTGTGTCCGCCGGATCTCTTCCGTGCGTCCGACTGTCCCTCCCCTGTGAACTTCCCCCGGCCCGCCGGTCACACGAGTGCTGGAGGCCAACAGGGGGCGCTGACTTCGCAGTAAGGGATTTCCCGTCCCCTCGAGGGGAGCTGGGCTAGGCGGCACCGCCCTTCCCGTCCCGTCCGTTCTTCTCCTCGTCCACGATCTCCGCGTCGACCACGCCCTCCTCGTCGTGCGGCGCGCCGTGGGATTCCTCCGTGGGAGCCTGCTGGGCCTGGGCGTACATCGCCTGGCCCATCTTCTGGCTGACGGAGGCGAGTTTCTCGACGCCGGCGCGCAGGGCGGTGGTGTCCGCCTGCTGCTCCAGCTGCTCCTTCACCTCGGCGACGGCCGACTCGACCTCGGACTTCGTGTCGGCCGGGACCCGGTCGCCGTTCTCGCGGAGGAAGTTCTCGGTCTGGTAGACGAGTTGCTCGGCCTGGTTGCGGGTCTCGGCGGCCTCGCGGCGCCCCCGGTCCTCGTCGGCGTACTGCTCGGCCTCGCGCATCATGCGGTCGATGTCGTCCTTGGGCAGGGCCGAGCCGCCGGTGACGGTCATCTTCTGCTCCCGGCCGGTCGCCAGGTCCTTGGCGGAGACGTGCATGATGCCGTTGGCGTCGATGTCGAACGCCACCTCGATCTGGGGCACACCGCGCGGCGCCGGCGGCAGCCCGGTCAGGTCGAAGACGCCGAGCTTTTTGTTGTACGCGGCGATCTCCCGTTCGCCCTGGTAGACCTGGATGCCGACCGAGGGCTGGTTGTCGGCCGCCGTCGTGAAGATCTCCGAACGCCGGGTCGGGATGGTGGTGTTGCGCTCGATGAGCTTGGTCATGATGCCGCCCTTGGTCTCGATGCCGAGGGACAGCGGGGTGACGTCGAGCAGCAGCACGTCCTTCACGTCGCCGCGGATGACACCCGCCTGGAGCGCCGCGCCGACGGCCACCACCTCGTCGGGGTTGACGCCCTTGTGCGGCTCCTTGCCGGTGAGTTCCTTGACCAGGTCCGTCACCGCGGGCATCCGCGTCGAGCCGCCGACGAGGATCACGTGGTCGATCGCCGAGAGCTGCACGCCGGCGTCCTTCACCGCATGGTGGAAGGGCGCCTTGCAGCGGTCCAGCAGATCGGCGGTGAGCTCCTGGAACTGGGCCCGGGTCAGCTTCTCGTCGAGATGCAGGGGCCCTTCGGCGGAGGCCGTGATGTAGGGCAGGTTGATCGTCGTCTCCGTCGAGCTGGACAGCTCGATCTTGGCCCGCTCGGCGCCCTCGCGCAGCCGCTGCACGGCCATCTTGTCGCCCGTGAGGTCGACGCCGTTCTGGCCCTTGAAGCGTTTGATCAGGTACTCGACGATCCGCTGGTCCCAGTCGTCGCCGCCGAGGTGTGTGTCGCCGTTGGTGGCCTTCACCTCGATGACGCCCTCGCCCATCTCCAGCAGCGACACGTCGAAGGTGCCGCCGCCGAGGTCGAAGACGAGGACCCTCTGCTCGTTCTCCTTGTCCAGGCCGTAGGCGAGGGCCGCGGCCGTCGGCTCGTTGATGATCCGCAGGACCTTCAGGCCCGCGATCTCCCCGGCCTCCTTGGTCGCCTGCCGCTGGGTGTCGTCGAAGTAGGCGGGGACGGTGATCACCGCGTCGGTGACGTCCTCGCCGAGGTAGGCCTCCGCGTCCCGCTTCAGCTTCTGCAGCACCCGCGCGGACAGCTCCTGCGCCCGGTAGCGGGTGCCGTCCACGTCGCCCTCGTCGGGGAAGCGCCAGTGCGCGTCGCCCATGTACCGCTTGACCGAGCGGGCGGTGCGCTCCACGTTGGTCACGGCCTGCCGTTTGGCCACCTCTCCGACCAGCACCTCGCCGTTCTTGGCGAACGCCACGACCGAGGGTGTGGTTCTGGCCCCCTCCGCGTTGGCGATGACGGTGGGCTCGCCGCCTTCCAGTACGGCGACCACCGAGTTCGTGGTTCCGAGGTCGATCCCGACCGCTCGTCCCATCGCTGTCCCCTTCCGCCAGGGCGACGACTCTTCCCATACTCCAGCACAAAACTTGAGTGCGCTCTTGTCAATGCCGCGAGGGGGTGATCGACCCGCGCAGCGCCACGGCGCGCCGGGGCCGGTCGGTGACGAGCACGTCGACGCGCGGGTGGGCCAGGAAGGCCCGCATGAGGGTGTCGTCGTTGACGGTCCAGACCATGGTGAACAGACCGTGCCGGGTCGCCTCGCGCAGCACGTTCGTCCTGGCCAGCCGCTGGTGCACGGCGACGCCGTGCGCCCCGCAGGCCCGGATGCGGCGGGCCGGGAACAACTCGCTCAGCCGGGTCCCGGGCAGCCGGGCCAGGGCCAGCTCGCTGCGGTCGCGCCCGAGGGACAGGGCGGTGCGCACCCCGGGGAAGCCCCGGGTGACGGCGGCGACGGAACGGTCCTCCAGTGTGGTCACGACCAGCCCGTCCGCGCCGAGCAGGGAGACGGCCCGGTCGACCACCTCCCGCTCGTAGCCGACCTCCTTGAGGTCCAGGTGGGCCACGAGCTTCCCGGCGATCAGCGCCATGACCTCGTCCACCACGGGCACGGCGTACCCGGCCCGCTCGCACAGCCCGGCATGCGTGAGCACGGACAGCGGCGGCCCGGCGGGGCCGACCCGGGGGTCGTGGTAGACGACGAGGACCCCGTCCCTGGTGCGGCGGATGTCGAACTCGGCGTACTCCGCGCCGGACTCGATCGCGTCCTCGTACGCCTCCCAGGTGGCGGGGCCGGCGTGCTCGGAACCGCCCCGGTGGGCGCAGACGGCGGGGTGGGGCGTCATGGTCGTCGGTTCCCGGAGGGCGAGCGAGGGGGCGGGACGGGGGCGAAGGCGTCGTCGGGCGCGGGCAGCAGCGAGCCGGAGCGGGTGCGGACCCGTCTGAGGAGGACCCAGCCGATCAGCACCAGGACGACGAAGGGCAGCCAGGCCAGCGCGTAGGCCGTGCCGTAGACGCGCAGATCGAGGATGGAGCGGTGCTCGTCGACGTTCGTGCCGTTCACGCCGAAGAAGGCCAGCAGCAGGGTCGGCGGCAGGGCGATCAGCGTGGCCGCGGCGACCAGCCCGGAGACGGTGCGGTCACGGCGGTCGTCGCGCTCGGCGAGTTCGGCGTCCAGGGCGGCGGAGCGGGCGCTGATCACCGAGGTCAGACGCTCGACCATGCGGGCCGAGTTCTCCAGGCTGTCGCGGATGCCCAGGGCGTCGCCCAGGGAGGACTGGAAGGCCTCGGTGACCATCTCGGGGATCAGCAGGCTGTCGACGTAGGCCTCGACGCCGAAGGCAAGGTCCAGCTGGAGTTCGTTGACACCGGCGGAGAGGCGGGAGATCAGGGAGCGGATCTCGGTGGGCGAGTCGGTCAGGGCCCGCTCGTTGGCCTTCATCATGGCGAAGGCCGCCAGCCGGGTGCGCTGGAGCACGGACAGGGCGGAGATCATGCCGACGGCGACGAGGGCCAGGCCGTTCTCCACGTGCGGGGCCCAGCCGGCCTGGACGCAGACGCCGCGGCCGAGGGCGGACAGGGTGAGGCCGTGGTTCCTGAGGTGGGGCGCGAGGCTCGCGTCGTAGGGGGTGGCGGGATTCCACGGCATCCGGCCGCGGTAGACGATCTCGTTCAGCAGGATCGCCTTGCGGGCCTCGTCGGCGCTGAGCAGTTCCCGTTGTAACCGGCCCCCGGGGAAGACGAGTTGGTGCACGTTCTGGCCGAGGGCGAGCGGTCGGCCGCCGAGCTGCGCGGCCACGGTCTGCAGGAGCGGTCGGTCGTCGAGCTCGATCCGCTCCCGGTCGAAGCAGGTGGTGGCCAGCCAGACGGCGAGGTCGCCGGCGGTGCTCTCGCCCGCGAAGGCGCAGTCCATGACGAGGGTGGCGTCGCCGCGCGGGGTGGTGACGACGAGGATCCGCAGGGACGCGAGCCCGAGTCCGTGGTCGCCGTGCGGCAGCCGCAGCCGCCGGGGCGCGACCTGTTCGTCGAGGACCGGGACGGGCAGCACGTCCTGGCTGGTCATGAGGTGGGAGGCGAAGCGGCCGTAGTCGTAGCGGTCGACCAGGGCGCCGAGGGCGGTGTTTCGGGGGCGGAGCCGTCCGGAGAGGCTGAAGAGCAGCAGGACGCGGGTCCGGTCACGGGTGGCGGAGTCGAGCACCGTGGCGTTCGGGGACGTTCCCGGCAGCATCGCGTTCCTTCCGGCCCGGCGGTTCGAGGCGTCTGGTTCATACCCAGGCCGGGGGTGGTGAACCGACGACGACGCGCGGGCCGCCCCTGGTGGGCGGGCCCGCGCGACGGGGTGCGGCAGGTCAGGCGAGCTTGGCGGTCAGCGTGATGGGCGTGGCCTTGAGGGCCTGGCTGACCGGGCAGCCGACCTTGGCCTCGTCGGCGGCGGCCGGGCAGGCCGCCTCGTCGATGCCGGGGACGGTGCCCTCGACGGTGAGGTGGATGCCGGTGATGCCCTCACCGGGCTGGAAGGAGACGTCGGCCGAGGTGATGAGCTTGGTGGGCGGCGTCCCGGCCTTGTTGAGGATGTTGGAGAAGGCCATGGAGAAGCAGCTGGAGTGGGCGGCCGCGATCAGCTCCTCGGGGCTGGTCTTGCCGTTCGCCTCCTGGGCGCGCGAGGCCCACGTGACCGGCTGCTCGCCGATGGCGCCGGAGGAGTCGAAGGTGACGACACCGTTGCCCTCGAGCAGGTTGCCTTCCCAGACCGTGTGTGCGGAGCGCGTGGTAGCCACGAGTTCTTCCTTTCGCGTGCGGACTCGCGTGCGGGCCCGTTTCCGGGCCCCGTGTCCCCCATCCGATCACACTACGGCTCAACTCACGCGGAGGACCTGCTCTCTGGCGGTGAACGGCGGCCGCGCTCCCTGCGGGACCAGGTGCTTGGAAGGGAGTTCAGGCGGCGCGCTCCTCCTCGGTGGCCTCCAGCGGCACCTGCGGTCCGTTCGACTCGCGCAACCAGCGCCGCAGGACCCGGTGCACATGCTCGGCGCCGACGAGTTCCTCGCCCTCGGTGACCGGTGCGGAGACACCGAGCGGGGACAGCAGGAAGGGTCTGCCCTGGGCGCCGCCGAGGCCGCCGTGCGAGCCGATCTGCTCCTCGAAGGCGAGGACTTCGCCGTCGGCCGGGTCGTACATGGAGTTGACCATGATGTCGGCGGTGTGCGGGAACGCGTGCGTGCGGCGGATCGCTTCGGCGGCGCCCGGGCCGAACGGGGCGAGCGGGCCGGGGTCGTCGTCGAGGTCGGCCAGCGGGATCTCGACGCCGTACGCGCCGAGGACGACACCGCCGTGCCGGTCGCTGCGGACCAGCAGGAAGCCGATGCCCGGGTGGTTGGCGAGGGTCGGCAGCAGCGCGGGGTGGCGGGCGTCGATCTCCTCCTTGCTCATCCGGTGCGTGACATCGGGGAAGGAGATGAGGCCGAGGTTGCCCGAGGCCAGCACGATCGGCTCCGAGTCGGGCTCGGGGCGGTGCCGCTCGCCGCCCTCCGCGACCGGGAAGGGCAGCGCGGCGCGCACGGCGGCGCGGGCCTCCGCCCCGCTGCGGGTGCCCTCCGCCCTGCGCGGCACGGGCATGCCGCAGCCGGCCCGCACCAGGTCGCCGAGCGGGAGGCCGTAGCGGGAGCGGAAGGTCTCGCCGGGGCTCTGGCCGTGGTCGGACAGCACGACGATCCGGTACGGGCGCGGGGCGTGCTCGGCGACGTTCTCGATCAGGGCGAGCGAGCGGTCGAGGCGTTCGAGGACCTTCTGCGCGTCGCGGCTCGCCGGGCCGGAGTGGTGGGCGACCTCGTCGTAGGCCACCAGGTCGGCGAAGACGGCCGTGCGGCCGACGAGTACGTCGCCCGTCACCGCGGCGACGACGACGTCCCGTTCGACGACCGTCGCGAAGGCCCGGACGAGGGGGTAGAGGCCGCCGCGGGAGACGCGCGGGCGCTGCTTGCGCAGGCTCGCCCGGGTGGACTGGCCGATCTCCCGGCCCACCTCGGCGAAGAAGGACAGGGCGGTGCGCACCGCGTTGGCCGGGTCGGAGAAGTAGGCGAAGTAACCAGCGCGGGAGCGGTTCTCGCGGCTGCGGCGGCGGGCCGCGATGGACAGCACGAGGGCCTGCTGTTCGGCGCCGCCGCTGAACAGGTTGCCGCGGCTGGCGCCGTCGACGGTGAGCAGCCCGCCGTGCCCCGCGTACTCGACGGCGCGGCGCTGGAGTTCGGCCGCGCTGGTGGGGCGGTTGCAGACGACCACCTCGCGGCTGTCCTTCTCGTACCAGCGGAAGGCGGGGACGTCGTGGTTGCTGCCGTGCAGGATGCCGAGCTGGCTGGCGCCGGTCTGGCTGGACCAGTCGGTGCGCCAGGGGGTGAGCCGGTGGGTGGGGCGGCCGCCGTCGCCCATGTCGAGCCAGCGGGCGACGGTGGGCATCAGGCCCTTGCCGACCGCGTCGAGCAGGGTGTCGTGGCCCACGCCGTCGAGCTGCACGAAGACCGTGCCGGGACCGGCGGGCGACGGTGGTCCGGAGCGGCGGCGGCGGTCGGAGAGGCGGTACAGCCTGCGGCGGTAGGCGTCGTCGTCCCGCACGGCCAGGGCGGCGCCGGTCGCGGACGCCACGGCGGACATCACGGCGGCGACCACGACGGCGGTCTCCGGCGCGGCGGCGCCGCGCTCGGCCGGGTTCAGGTGTAGGGCGAGCAGCAGCAGGGCGCCGTTGAGGAAGAACACCAGCAGCCCCAGCACGAGCGCCGGTACGAGCAGCAGCAGCCGGACGAGCAGCGGCCACACCACGGCCGACAGCAGGCCGAAGGCGCCGGCGCCGAAGGCCGCCGTGACGGCTATGTCCGTGGCGCTGTCGCCGTTCTCCGAGCGGAGCCGGAAGTCCGGGAGGATGCCGGCGAGCACGAGCATGGTGACGGTGGAGACCGCCCACACGGCGACGCTCCGCCCCACCTGACTGGCGGCCCGCCGCCACCGCACGCCCCGCACGCCCAGCCACCTCACGTCCCTGGCCCGCAGCCGTCGCGGGTCCTCCCCCACAGTGTCTCAACGCCCGGCCGGTCGGTTTCGTCCCCCAGGTCACACCCCGGTGAGGGAGGATGTCAGCGGCCGTCGTAGCCGGCCGTCGGCATCGACAGCCGCCGGTGCACGCAGGCCTTCATCGCCGCGTCGTACGCAGGTTCCGCATGCCCCACCGTCTCGACGCGTACACCACGCCGCGCGCACTCGGCGGTGAACTCCTCGACGGAGGCGAGCGCGCTCTCCAGTACCCGCCGGCTGGGCGCCACGAACAGGTCGAGGCCGGGCCGGACGCCGTCCCACAGGGCGCCGTGGTCGGGCCGCAGCCCCCGGACCAGTAACTCCCGGCTGACCACGTAGCCCCGCTCGGCGGCCCAGCGGGCGCACATCGCGTGCTGACTGCGGGAGTCGACCAGGAACGGGTCGTCGTCCAGCTCCTCGAGCGGCGTCAGACTCGCGATCGCCGTGACCCGCACCGGCACCATGGCGTCCCCCTCACCTCCGGTTTCGCCGCCGACCCTACTCCTGCACGTAGGCTTCGGGGGAGTCGCGCGAAGGAGGCGAAGAAGTGCCGGTGGAGATCACCTGGTGGGGTCACGCCACTTGCACCGTCGAGGATTCGAACGTGCGCGTGCTCACGGATCCCCTGTTCGCACGCCGGCTCGCACACCTGCGGCGCCGGCGCGGAGCGCTGCCGCCCCCGGGCGCCCCGCACGCGGATGTGGCGCTGGTGTCGCATCTGCACGCCGACC
>NZ_JBEXSH010000356.1:0-8504 GCF_040613555.1 Streptomyces sp. NPDC006265 | reverse complement strand
CGCCGGGCCGCCTGAGCCGGTCGTGCCCGCCGGGCCGCCTGAGCCGGTCGTGCCCCCCGGGCCGCCCGAGCCGGTCGTGTCACCCACATCGCCCGAGCCGGTCGCGCCACTCGCATCGACCGGGCCGTACCCGCCCGGTGAAGCCCGTACCGGCATCGCCGCGCTCTCCCCCCGCTATCAGGTCGGGGTCGCTCTGGCGCTCGCGGTCGTCGCCATTGGCGTGTGTGTGCACATCGGCATGACGTTCCTGCACGTCGCGCCGGCGAACACGGTCACCAGGGCGCACGGCAAGGCCGTGGACGACTGGATCTATCCGGAGTTCGAGCAGAACTGGAAGCTCTTCGCGCCGAACCCGCTCCAGCAGAACATCTCGATCCAGGTCCGTGCCGGGGTCCGGGGGCCGGACGGCATGACGCAGACCACCGGCTGGTACGACCTGTCCGCAGAGGACGGCCGCGCCATCGACGGCAACCTGCTGCCCAGCCACACCCAGCAGAACGAGCTGCGCCGCGCCTGGGACTTCTTCGTCGCCACGCACGACAGCGAGAACCGCCCGGTGGGCCTGCGCGGTTCGCTCTCGGAGTCGTATCTGCGCCGGATCCTGGTGCTGCGCCTCGGCCGTGACGACGCGGTGCGGGCCGCGACCGGGAGTTCCGGGGTCATCGAGCGGGTGCAGGTGCGCTCCCGGACCAGCAACGTGCCGCCGCCGGAGTGGAGCCGGGAGAAGGTCTCCATGACGCCCTCCTACCGGGAGCTGCCGTGGTGGAGGGTCCCGCAGGACGAGGCCCGGGGAGGGGTGCGGTGAACCGCTTCTCGCTGGCCGTCTCGGGCGGTATCGCCCGCGTCACCGAGGCGGCCCTCGGCCCCTACCAGACGGCCGTCATCCGTATCGGCTTCAGCGCCACCTGGCTGCTGTTCCTGCTCCGCGAGCTCCCCCACCGCCACGAGCTCTACGGTCCCGACGGCCCCTGGAGCTGGGATCTGGCCCAGCAGCTGGTCGGGTCCAACGGCTCGTTCACCGTCCTGATGTGGTCGGACGGCGGGGTCTGGTTCGAGATCGTCTACGCGCTGGCGGTCCTCTCCGGTGCCCTGCTGATGCTGGGCTGGCGCACCCGCACCATGTCGGTGCTGTTCATGGTCGGCGTGCTGTCGCTGCAGAACCGCAGCGTCTTCATGGGCGACGGCGGCGACAACGTGCTGCACCTGATGTCGGTCTACCTGGTGTTCACGCGCTGCGCCCGGGTGTGGTCGCTGGATGCCAGGCGGGCCGTGCGGGAGAGGGAGGCACGCGCGCGGGGTGAGCGGGTCACGGACCGGACCGGCCCGGCCCTGTGGGGCGTGCTCGGGTTCGTGCTGGTCGCGGTCACCCTGGTCGGCCGGATGCAGGGCGACTGGCTGATACCGGCACTGCTGTGGACGGTGTGGGTCGTGCAGGCCCTGTGGTGGCTGGCCGGGCGCCGGGCCGGGACCGGTGAGCCGCGGGTCATGCTGGACGTGATCGCCAACGTCGTGCACAACGGCGCCCTGCTCGTGATCATGGCCGAGGCATGTCTGATCTACGCGACGGCCGGCTGGTACAAGATCCAGGGATCGCGCTGGCAGGACGGCACCGCGGTCTACTACCCGCTCCAGCTGGAGTACTTCTCGCCCTGGCCGGCGCTCGCCGACCTGCTGTCCGCCAGCGGCACGATGGTGATGCTGGTGACCTACGGGACGGTCCTGGTGCAGGTCGCCTTCCCGTTCACCCTGCTCAACCGGCGGGTGAAGAACGTCCTGCTGGCGGTGATGATGACCGAGCACGCCGTGATCGCCGTGGTCCTGGGGCTGCCGTTCTTCTCGCTGGCGATGATCGCGGCGGACGCGGTGTTCCTGCCGACTGGTTTCCTGCGCCGCCTGGGAGACCTGGCGGCACGCGCGCGTGACCGGCGCGGGGGCGGGGGCGGGCGTACGCCGCTGCCCGGGCCACGCACCCAGGGGAGCTCCGAGGCCACGCACGTAGGCTTCGGGACATGACCGACCCCGTGACCGTCTGGCACCGGCTCGCCGGCGACACCGTCCTGCTCGACGGGTTCCACGCGCTCAAGCACGCGCTGCGGTTCGGCGCCGAGGTGCCGGTGGCGGTCACCGCCGACCGGACGGCCGCCCTCGCCCTCGCCGACGAGCTGGCCCCGGACGTACGGGACGCGCTGGCCGGGCTGCTGACGGAGGTGCCGCACGAGACGTACGCGTCGTTCGTGCCGCGACCGCACCCCACCGCCGTGGCGGCCCTGGCCGTACGACCGTCCCGCGCCTCCAACCTGGAGAAGCTCGCGCACGTGCCCCGTACGTCCCCGGTCGTGGTCCTCGACAACCCGCGCAACCTGGGCAACGCGGGCGCCGTGATCCGCCTGGCCGCCGGTTTCGGGGCGACCGGTGTGGTGACGACCGGGACGGTCGACCCCTGGCATCCGACGGTCGTGCGGGGCGGAGCGGGGCTGCACTTCGCGACGACGGTGGAGCGGCTGACCGCCGAGGAACTGCCGCCGGGCCCGCTGTTCGCCCTGGACCCGGAGGGCGACGACATCCGGGGCGTCAAACTCCCGGACGACGCCGTCCTCGCCTTCGGCTCCGAGCGCACCGGCCTGTCGGGCGAACTACGCGCCCGGGCCGACCATCTGCTGTCTCTCCCGATGCGCCCCCAGGTCAGCAGCTACAACCTGGCGACGAGTGTGGCGATGACGCTCTACCACTGGAGTTTCGGGGCGCCCCTTTAGGAGCGCCCCGCCAGCCTCCTAGGCGTCCCTGCGCACCTCGACCACCCGGAACCGGTTGGCCACGAACGCCCCGTCACACAGCGCCGCACTCGCCGCCGGGTTGCCACCGGAACCGTGGAAGTCGGAGAACGCGGCCGTCTGGTTCACGTACACCCCGCCCGTGAGGTTCAGCGACAGCTGCGCCGCCTCCTCCAGACAGACCTCCTGCACGGCCTGCTCGACCTCCGGGTCGGTCGTGTACGCCCCGACGGTCATCGCGCCCTTCTCGCGGACGGTCCGGCGCAGCAGCTCCGCCGCGTCCGCGGCCGAGTCGACCGCGACGGCGAAGGACACCGGCCCGAAGCACTCGCTCATGTAGGCGGCCTCGTCGTCCGGCTTGGCCCCGTCCAGCTTCACGATCACCGGCGTACGCACGACCGCCCCCGGGAAGTCCGGGTTGGTGATCTCGCGGGAGGCCAGGGCGACCTCGCCCAGTCCGGCCGCGGCCTCCAGCCGGGCCTTCACGTCCGGGTTGACGATCGCGCCGAGCAGCGCGTTCGCGCGGGCGTCGTCGCCGAGCAGGCCGTCGACGGACCGGGCGAGGTCGGCGACCACCTCGTCGTAGGACTTGGGGCCCTGGTCCGTGGAGATGCCCTCGCGGGGGAGGAGGAGGTTCTGCGGGGTCGTGCACATCTGGCCGCTGTACAGGGACAGCGAGAACGCCAGGTTGGAGAGCATGCCCTTGTAGTCGGACGTGGAGTGGACGACGACCGTGTTGACACCGGCCTTCTCCGTGTAGACCTGCGCCTGGCGGGCGTTGGCCTCCAGCCAGTCGCCGAACTCGGTCGAGCCCGTGTAGTCGATGATCCGGATCTCGGGGCGCAGCGCGAGGGTCTTGGCGATGCCCTCGCCCGGGCGCTCGGCGGCCAGTGCGACCAGGTTCGGGTCGAAACCGGCCTCCGCCAGCACCTCGCGCGCCACCTGCACGGTGAGCGCGAGCGGCAGCACCGCCCGCGGGTGGGGCTTGACCAGGACCGCGTTGCCGGTGGCGAGGGAGGCGAAGAGGCCCGGGTAGCCGTTCCACGTCGGGAAGGTGTTGCAGCCGATCATCAGGGCGATGCCGCGCGGGACCGGTGTGAACTGCTTGTTCATCGCCAGCGGGTCGCGCTTGCCCTGCGGCTTGGTCCACTCGGCGTTGTCGGGCGTGCGCACCTGCTCGACGTACGCGTAGGCCACCGCCTCCAGGCCGCGGTCCTGCGCGTGCGGCCCACCCGCCTGGAACGCCATCATGAACGCCTGGCCGGAGGTGTGCATGACCGCGTGTGCGAACGCGTGCGTCCGGTCGCTGATGCGCTTGAGGATCTCCAGGCAGACCACCGCGCGCTGCTCGGCGCCCGCGCCCCGCCAAGCCCGCTGACCGGCCTTCATGGCGGGCAGCAGCACGTCGAGGTCCGCGTGCGGGTACATCACGCCCAGATCGACGCCGTACGGGGACGTCTCGCCGCCCACCCAGTCGTCCGTGCCCGGCTGGCCGAGGTCGAGGCGGGAGCCGAGCAGGGCGTCGAAGGCGGCCTTGCCCGCCGCCGCGTCCAGGCTGCCGTTCTCCCCGTAGGCCTTGGGGTGCTCGGGGTGCGGGGACCAGTAGGCGCGCGTGCGGATCGCTTCCAGCGCCTGGTCGAGGGTGGACCGGTGCCGGGCGATCAGCTCGTGCGCCGAGAGTGCGGCGGTCATGGGTGACCAACTCCTCGTCTCAAGAACTCTTCGTCGAGTTCATGACCTGGGCAGAAACCTGGGCAGGAACACTCGGACAGAGCTAGAGTAACCGAACGATCGGTCGGTTCAAGGGGGTCCGCCGCATCTGTGGAAAACCCCGTGCGGGAGGATCGCGCACATGACAGCACTCGACCTCAGCAGCCCCGTGGCCGTCGTCGGCACCGGCACGATGGGCCAGGGAATCGCCCAGGTCGCGCTGGTCGCGGGCCATCCCGTACGGCTGTACGACACCCTCCCCGGGCGGGCCCGGGAGGCGGCCGACGCGATCGGTGCCCGTCTGGACCGGCTCGTCGACAAGGAACGGCTCACCGGCGCCGACCGGGACGCAGCCCGCGCCCGGCTGCTGCCCGCCGAGGATCTCCCCGAGCTCGCCGACTGCGCCCTCGTCGTCGAGGCGGTGCTGGAGCGGCTGGACGTCAAACAGGACCTGTTCCGCGCGCTGGAGGGCATCGTCGCCGACGACTGCCTGCTCGCCACCAACACCTCGTCGCTGTCCGTCACGGCCATCGGCGGCGCCCTGCGCAACCCCGGCCGGTTCGTCGGGCTGCACTTCTTCAACCCCGCGCCGCTGCTGCCGCTGGTCGAGGTCGTCTCCGGGTTCGCCACGGACGTCTCGTCGGCCACGCGCGCGTTCGAGACCGCCCGCGCCTGGGGCAAGACACCGGTCGCCTGCGCGGACACCCCCGGCTTCATCGTCAACCGCATCGCCCGGCCCTTCTACGCCGAGGCCTTCGCGGTCCACGAGGCGCAGGTCGCCGACCCGGCCACCATCGACGCCGTGCTGTGCGAGTCGGGCGGCTTCCGGATGGGCGCCTTCGAGCTGACCGACCTGATCGGCCAGGACGTCAACGAGTCCGTCACGCGGTCGGTCTGGCAGTCCTTCTTCCAGGACGTGCGCTTCACGCCGTCCCTCGCCCAGCGGCGCCTGGTCGAGTCCGGCCGGCTCGGCCGCAAGACCGGTCACGGCTGGTACGACCACGGGGAGGGCGCCGAGCGCCCCGAGCCGGACACCGCCGACAAGCGGCAGCCGCCCGCGTACGTCGTCGCCGAGGGGGACCTGGGCCCGGCGTCCGAACTGCTCGAGCTGATCCGCGAGGCGGGCATCCCGGTCCGTGACGAGGGCGACGACGACCAGGGGGCGAGCCTGCTGCTCCCGAGCGGCGGCCGGCTCGTCCTCGCCGACGGGCAGACAGCCGGGGAGTACCGGGACTTCGTCTACTTCGACCTCGCCCTGGACTACCGCACGGCCGGCCGGATCGCCCTGTCCGCCTCCCAGGAAACCTCCCCGCAGGTCCTCGCCGAGGCCATCGGCCTCTTCCAGGCACTCGGCAAGCAGGTCAGCGTCATCGGCGACGTCCCCGGCATGATCGTCGCCCGCACGGTCGCGCGGATCATCGACCTGGCGCACGACGCCGTCGCCAAGGGCGTGGCCACCGAGGAGGACATCGACACCGCGATGCGCCTCGGCGTCAACTACCCCCTGGGCCCCTTCGAGTGGAGCCGCCGCCTCGGCCGCACCTGGGCCTACGTGCTCCTGGACGACCTGCACCGGCGCGATCCCTCGGGCCGCTACGCGCCGTCCCTGGCCCTGTACCGCCACGCCCACGCCTCCGACTCGCGGGAGGGCACCTCATGACCACCGTCAAGCGCGACACCTACACCCCGGACACCCTGCTGTCCGTCGCCGTCCAGGTGTTCATCGAGCGTGGCTACGACGGCACCTCCATGGAGCACCTCTCCAAGGCGGCCGGCATCTCCAAGTCGTCGATCTACCACCATGTCGCCGGCAAGGAGGAGCTGCTGCGCCGGGCCGTGAGCCGGGCTCTGGACGGCCTCTTCGGGATCCTCGACGAGGAGCACGCGCGCGTGGGGCGCGCCTCGGACCGCCTGGAGTACGTCGTCCGGCGCATGGTCGAGGTACTCATCGCCGAACTGCCCTACGTGACGCTGCTGCTGCGCGTGCGCGGCAACACCGACGCCGAGCGGTGGGCCCTGGAGCGGCGCCGCGACTTCGACCACCGGGTCGCCGACCTGCTCAAGGCGGCCGCCGCGGACGGTGACGTGCGCGCCGACATAGAGGTTCGGCTGGTGACCCGGCTGGTCTTCGGCATGATCAACTCGATCGTCGAGTGGTACCGGCCGGACGGCCGCGGCATGAACGAGCGGGAGGTGGCCGACGCGGTGGTGCAGGTGGCCTTCGGGGGTCTGCGCAAGGCCTCTTGACCCCGGGGGGTGCCTCTCCCGCCGTTCCGGGGCCTGTCAGCCCTGCGGTTCCAGGTCCTCCTCCTCGAACACCAGCAGCGTGCGTGTGCTGAGCACCTGCGGGATCGCCTGGAGCCGGGTCAGCACCAGCTCGCGCAGCGCCCGGTTGTCGGACACGTGCACCAGCAGCAGCACATCGAAGTCGCCGCCCACCAGGGCGATGTGGGAGGCGCCGGGCAGCTGCCTGAGCTCCTCGCGCACCGTGCGCCAGGAGTTCTGCACGATCTTCAGCGTGATGTACGCGGACGTGCCCTGACCTGCCCGCTCGTGGTTGACGCGGGCGCCGAAGCCGCGGATGACGCCGTCCTCGACGAGCCGGTTGATGCGGGCGTAGGCGTTGGCGCGCGAGACGTGGACCCGGTCGGCGACGGACCGTATCGAGGCGCGGCCGTCCGCCTGCAGCATGCGCAGGATGTCCTGATCGATGGCGTCCAGGGGGCGCGGCGGCGGCAGCACACCGCTGTCGGCCTGGCTCTCGGCCATTTGTTCAGATGCCACCCGCCCCCGCCTCTCTGCCATGGACGTACTGCGTCCATCTCAGGCTGTGGAGAACCGTTTGTCCACAGCCTGAGGTCACCCGTAGCCAAAATGTGCCGACGACCGAACAATCGGTAGGTGAGGCGCATCACAACCGACGCGCCTCTCCAAGCCGCTCCCACGAGGAGGTGCCGTCATGACGGTCATGGAGCAGCGGGGCGCCTACAGGCCGACCCCGCCGCCCGCCTGGCAGCCGCGCACGGATCCCGCGCCGCTGCTGCCCGACGCGGAGCCGTACCGCGTCCTCGGCACCGAGGCGGCCGCGAAGGCCGACCCCGACCTGCTGAGGACGCTGTACGCGCAGCTGGTGAAGGGCCGCCGCTACAACGCGCAGGCCACCGCCCTCACCAAGCAGGGCCGTCTCGCGGTCTACCCCTCCACCACCGGCCAGGAGGCCTGCGAGGTCGCCGCCGCGCTGGTGCTGAAGGAGCAGGACTGGCTCTTCCCCAGCTACCGCGACACCCTCGCCGTGGTCGCCAGGGGCGTGGACCCGGTCGAGGCGCTCACCCTGCTGCGCGGCGACTGGCACACCGGCTACGACCCCTACGAGCACCGGGTCGCGCCCCTGTGCACCCCGCTCGCCACCCAGCTGCCGCACGCCGTCGGTCTCGCGCACGCCGCCCGCCTCAAGGGCGACGACGTGGTCGCGCTGGCGATGGTCGGCGACGGCGGCACCAGCGAGGGCGACTTCCACGAGGCGCTGAACTTCGCCGCCGTGTGGCAGGCCCCGGTCGTCTTCTTCGTGCAGAACAACGGCTTCGCGATCTCCGTCCCGCTGGCCAAGCAGACCGCGGCCCCGTCACTGGCCCACAAGGCCGTCGGCTACGGCATGCCCGGCCGCCTGGTCGACGGCAACGACGCCGCCGCCGTGCACGAGGTGCTCTCCGACGCCGTACGCCACGCCCGCGCGGGCGGCGGCCCCACCCTGGTCGAGGCGATCACCTACCGCGTCGATGCCCACACCAACGCCGACGACGCGACCCGCTACCGCGGCGACGCCGAGGTCGAGACCTGGCGCGAGCACGACCCGATCCGGCTGCTGGAGCGCGAGCTGACCGGGCGCGGCCTGCTCGACGAGGCCGGCATCGAGGCCGCCCGCCAGGACGCCGAGACCATGGCGGCGGCCCTGCGCGAGCACATGAACCAGGACCCTGCCCTGGACCCCATGGACCTGTTCACCCACGTCTACGCCGAGCCCAC
>NZ_JBEXSH010000355.1:0-8516 GCF_040613555.1 Streptomyces sp. NPDC006265 | reverse complement strand
GGGCCATGGGGCAGCGGGCCGAGCCCGTCGCGCCGCCGGGGTACTCCAGGTCGGCGTCCAGCCACTCGTCGACCCCGGGGGCGCCCGCGCGCTCCCCGGCCCGGGCCGCGGCCAGGCGCGGTGCGCCGCCCGCCCAGGAGGCGAGCATCCGCACCGCGTGCAGGCCGTAGCAGCCGAGGTCCATCAGGGCGCCGCCGGCCAGCGGCAGCGACCAGCGCGGGTCGGTGTCCGGCGGTGCGGCGATGGCGACCACTGCCTCGACGTGGCGCAGTTCGCCGAGTTCGCCCGAGGCCAGCAGCTCGTGCAGGCGCCGGGTGACCGGGTGGAAGAGGTAGTGGAAGGCCTCCATGAAGACCGTTCCGGCCTTCCCGGCGGCCTGCCGTACCTCGGCTGCCTCCGCGGCGTTGCTCGCCGACGGCTTCTCCGACAGCACGTGCTTGCCGGCCGCGAGGGCGGCCAGGTTCCACGGGCCGTGCAGGCCGTTGGCGAGCGGGTTGTAGACGACGTCGACGTCGGGGTCGGCGATCAGGTCGGCGTACGACGACGCCACCCGCTCCACACCGTGCCCGGCGGCGAACGCCTCGGCGCGGGCGCGGTCGCGGGCGGCCACCGCGACGAGACGGTGGCCGGTCGCCCGGGCCGGGTCGATCAGGGAGCGTTCGGTGATCCGCGCGGCTCCCAGCACACCTATGCGCAGGGGTTCCCGGCCCTTCTCGCTCATGCCTGGCGTACCTCCTCGATCGTCACGGGACGGTGCTCGTGCAGGGACAGGGTGCACGCGTCGGCGATCCAGCCCGCCTCCAGGGCGTCCTCGATCGTGCAGGGCGAGGGGCGGGTGCCGGCGACGACCTCGGTGAACGCGGTCAGTTCGGCGCGGTAGGCGTCGGTGAAGCGGTCCATGAAGAAGTCGTGCGGGGTGCCCGCCGGGAAGATCACCCCGGGCTCGACGGAGCGCAGCGGCAGCTTGTCCTCCAGGCCGACCGCGATGGAGTCCTGGAAGCCGTGGATCTCCATGCGGACGTCGTAACCGCGGGCGTTGTGCCGGGAGTTGGAGACCACCGCGATCGTGCCGTCGTCCAGGGTGAGGATCGCGCCGGTGGTGTCGGCGTCGCCGGCCTCCTTGATGAAGTCGGCGCCCCGGTTGCCGCCGACGGCGTACACCTCCCTGACCTCGCGGCCGGTCACCCAGCGGATGATGTCGAAGTCGTGCACCGAGCAGTCGCGGAAGATGCCGCCGGAGGCGGCGATGTACGCGGCCGGCGGCGGCGCCGGGTCCAGCGTGGTCGAGCGGACCGTGTGCAGCTTGCCGAGCTCACCGCTCTGCACGGCGGCCCGGGCGTTGACGAACCCGGCGTCGAAACGGCGGTTGTAGCCGATCTGGATCGGCACGTCCCGGCCGGCGACGGCCTTGAGCACCTCGACACCCTCGGCCATGGTCCTGGCGACGGGCTTCTCGCAGAAGACGGGGACGCCGGCCTCGACACCGGCCAGGATCAGCGCCGGGTGGGCGTCCGTGGCGGCCGCGACGACGATGCCGTCCACACCGGCGGCCAGCAGCGCCTCCGGCGAGTCCACGACATCGGCCCCGAACCGCTCGGCGGCGGCCTTGGCGGCGTCCGCGAACGGGTCGGTGACGACGAGGGAGCCGACGGCGTCGAGTCCGGAGAGGGTCTCGGCGTGGAAGGCGCCGATGCGGCCGAGGCCGAGGATTCCGATACGCATGGGGGTGTTGCTCCTAGAGAGGGGAAGGGTGTTACGGAGGGTTGTCAGTCCAGTCCACCGAGCACGTTCTGATCCCAGTCGATGACCGACCCGGTGACGACCCCGGACCGGTCCGACAGCAGGAAGACCACGAAGTCGGCGATCTCGTCCGGCTGCCCCAGCTTGCCCATCGGCAGCTTCGCGGCAGCCTCCTCGCGCCAGTCGTCTCCCGCCCCGTGGAAGGCCTTCTGCGTGGCGTCCTCGCCTTCCGTCGCGGTCCAGCCGATGTTCAGGCCGTTGATCCGGACCCGGTCCCACCGGTGCGCGTGCGCGGCGTTGCGGGTCAGGCCGATCAGCCCCGCCTTGGCGGCGACGTAGGGCGCGAGGAACGGCTGCCCGCCGTGCGCCGACGACGTGATGATGTTGACGATCGTGCCGGGCGCCTCGCGCCCCACCATGTCCGTGACCGCTGCCTGCATCGCGAAGAACGGGCCCTTGAGGTTGATCCCGATGTGCTGGTCGAACAGCTCGGGCGTGGTGTCCAGCAGCGTCCCCCGGGACGTCAGACCGGCGGAGTTCACGAGGCAGTCGACTCGGCCGTAGGTCTGCACGACCCGGGCCACGGAGGCCTTGGCCTGCTCGGCGTCCGACAGGTCGGCCCGGACGTACACCGCCTTGCCACCGGCGGCGGTCAGCTCCTCCACCAGCGCCTCGCCGGGCTCCGGGCGCCGCCCGGTGACGGCCACGACCGCCCCCTCGCGACCCGCGGCCCGCGCGATGGCCGCGCCGACCCCCTGGCTGCCGCCGTTGACCAGGACGACCTTGTCGTCGAGAAGTCCCATCGAGTTCCTCAGCTCTCTCGCCGTTCGGCACCGGCCCGCAGCTCCGCTCGGAGCGCCTCCGGTGTCCATTCCTCGCGCAGTGCGCGCCGCATCAGATCCGCCTGCGAGGGCGGGGCCAGGCCGTCGACCGGCGGGTCGCTGTCGAGGTTGGTGGGGAAGGGGTAGCCCTCGGCGCTGGTCGCGACCACGTGCTCCAGCCACGCCGGGTCGGCGCCTTCGGCCTTGCGCTTGAGGAGGGCCGGGTACACCGCGCCCGCCACCGCCTCGCGGTCCACCGTCTCCATCGCGCGCCCGAACGCGGACGACACCTGCAGCAGGTTGGCCATGCGCCGGATGTCCGCGGAGCGGTTGGTGCCGGCCGCGTGGAAGAGGGCCGGGTTGAAGAACACGGCGTCGCCCTTGGCGAGCGGCAGCTGCACCTGGTGCGCCTCGAAGTACGCCCGGAACTCCGGGAGCCGCCAGGCGAGGTAGCCCGGCTCGTACTTCTGCGAGTGCGGCAGGTACATCGTCGGCCCGGACTCCACGGGCATGTCGCAGTGCGCGACCGCGCCCTGCAGCGTCAGCACGGGGGAGAGGCGGTGCACCTGCGCCGGGTAGGCGGCGGCGACCTCGTTCGACAGGAAGCCCAGGTGGTAGTCCCGGTGCACGGTCTGGGCGGCGCCGCCCGGGTTGACCACGTTGAGCTGGGAGGTCACCTGGTAGCCGGGGCCGAGCCAGGCGGTCGCCACCAGAGCCAGGATGTCGTTCGCGTAGTAGTCGGCGAACGTCTCCGGGTCGTGGAGGGCCGCCTTCTCCAGCGCGTTCCACACCCGGTCGTTGGCGCCCGGCCTGGCGAAGTGGTCACCGGCCGCCGCACCCGAGGCCCGCTGCTCGGCGATCAGAGCCTCGAACACGTCGGTGGCCCGGTCCACGACCCCGAGGTCGGGGAAGGCACCGCGGAAGACCACGATGCCGGGCCCGCCGGCGAGCGCCCGCATCAGCTCGGCCTGGACGACCCGGTCGCCTTCGAGCAGGCCGCAGTCGTAGACGAGCACGTTCCGCTCCACGGCACAGGCGTGCGGATAGTCGGCGGGGTCGGTGGCCTGCTCGACCAGCGCGCGGAACGCGTGGAGATCGCAGTCCTGTTCGGACAGCCAGGCACGGTGGTGTACGGAAGTGAAGGACATCGTCGTCCCTTCGGGGTCACGGAGCGACGCAGCCCTGTCATTCTTGTCAGTACAAACCCCTCGAACAACCAGCAGCGAGCCATCAAAAACCCCTCAAGGAGCCGACGCATGGGCCACCCGTTCCCGATCCGGGAGATCGCACGTCAGGCGGGCCTGAGCGAGGCGACCGTCGACCGGGTGCTGAACGGCAGGGGAGGCGTGCGCGAGAGCACCGCACGCGAGGTCCGTCAGGCCATCGCCGATCTCGACCGGCAGCGCACCCAGGTGCGGCTCGTCGGCCGGACGTTCATGGTCGACATCGTGATGCAGGCACCCGAGCGTTTCACCACGGCGATCCGCGCCGCCCTGGAGGCCGAGCTGCCGTCGCTGCGTCCGGCGGTGCTCCGCTCCCGCTTCCACTTCCGCGAGACCGGCCCGGCCGGGGAACTGGTGCGGATCCTGGACCGGATCGCCCGGCGCGGCTCGCAGGGCGTGATCCTCAAGGCCCCGGACGTCCCCGAGGTCACCGCCGCGGTCGGCCGGCTCGAAGCCGCCGGCATCCCGGTCGTGACCCTGGTGACCGACCTGCCCGCCAGCGCCCGCCTCGCCTACGTCGGCATAGACGACCGGGCGGCCGGTGCGACGGCCGCGTATCTGATGGGCCAGTGGCTGGGAGAGCGCCCGGGCAACATCCTCACCAGCCTCAGCAGCGGCTTCTTCCGCAACGAGGAGGAGCGCGAGATGGGCTTCCGCAGCGCCATGCGCGCCCGGCACCCCGAGCGGACGCTGGTCGAGATCGCCGAGGGCCAGGGCCTGGACGCCACGCAGTACGACCTCGTCCGGGCCGCGCTGGAACGCGACCCCGACATCCGCGCGGTGTACTCGATCGGCGGCGGCAACATCGCCACACTGCGCGCCTTCGACGACCTCGGCCGCGACTGCGCGGTGTTCGTCGCGCACGACCTCGACCACGACAACACCCGCCTGCTGTGCGAGCACCGGCTGTCCGCCGTGCTCCACCACGACCTGCGCCAGGACGTGCGCGAGGCCTGCCACACCGTCATGCGTGCCCACGACGCGCTGCCGCCGGCGGGACCGACCCTGCCGTCGGCGATCCAGGTGGTGACGCCGTACAACATGCCCCCGCAGGCGGCCGTGTGATCCGTGGGGGAGGCCGGGCGTGGGTCCGCAAGGAGCCCCGCGCCGGCCCCTACCGTCGGGCGCATGTGGACCTCGCGCCCGGACGGCGGCCCCGAGCGGCTGGTGGCCCTGGTCGACGGCGTGTTCGCCATCGCCATCACGCTGCTCGTCCTGGATCTCTCCGTGCCCCGGGAGCTGGACCCCGCCGCCTACCGCAGCGCTTTGGGTGAGCTGCTCCCGGACCTCGGGGCCTACGCGCTGAGCGTCGCGGTGCTGGGGAGTTTCTGGCGTGACCACCGGCGGATCTTCCAGGACGTCCGGGAGATCGACGGCCAGGTGATCGGCATCTCGATGGTCGGCCTCGGCGTCGCGGCCCTCGTGCCCTTCCCGACCCGGCTGCTCGCCGAGTACGGCGCTCAGTCCGTGTCGGTCGCCGTCTACGCGGGCGCCGTCGCCGCGCTGGGTGCCTGCCATCTCGGGGTGGCCGCCGTCCTGGCGAGGCGCCCCTGGCTGCGCCACGACAGGCCCTCCGAGGCCGCGACCACGCTCTACCTCGTCGACAGCGCCACGTCGGTGGTGGTCTTCCTCGCCACCGTCCCGCTGGTCATGGTGACGGGCCCGGGGATCATGTGGATGTGGCTCGTCCTCGTGCCGGTGAAGGCCCATCTGGGCCGAAGGCTCCAACGCCCGAGCTGAGGGCGGGCTCAGGCCCGGGCCCGGCCCGGGGGGCGGGGGTCACCCCCGCCCGGTCACCTCCGCCCAGCTCCCGCTCTGCGCCGACCGCGCCATGGCGTCCAGCGCGGCCGCGCTGTGCACGGCGTCCGTGAGCGTCGCTCCGTGCGGCGTGCCCTCGGCGACCGACCTGAGGAAGCGGTACGCCTCGATGACGTTCAGGTCGTCATACCCCATGGCGTTCGCGGCGCCCGGCTGGAACGCGGCGAACTCCCCATGACCCGGGCCGACATACACTGTGGTCACGGACTGGTCCTGGTAGGTGGTTCCGCGGCTGATCCCCAGCTCGTTCATGCGGCGGAAGTCCCAGAACACGGCGCCTTTGCTGCCGTGCACCTCGAAGCCGTAGTTGTTCTGCTCGCCGACCGAGACCCGGCAGGCCTCCAGGACGCCGCGCGCACCGGAGGCGAAGCGCAGCAGGCAGCTGACATAGTCCTCGTTCTCGACCGGGCCGAGTTCGCCCCCGGCGGCGCGGATGTGACCGGCCGTGGCGCCCGTCGGGCGGGCCCGCTCCGGGAGGAAGATCGCCGTGTCGGCCGTCAGGGACGTGATGTCGCCGAGCAGATGACGGGCCAGGTCCACGCCGTGCGACGCCAGGTCGCCCAGCACCCCGCTGCCGCCCCGCTCCCGCTCGTAGCGCCACGTCAGCGCGCCCTCGGGATGGGCCGCGTAGTCGCTGAACAGCCGGACGCGGACATGGGTGACCGTGCCGATCTCCCCGGAGGCGATCAGCTCGCGGGCCGCCTCGACGGCGGGTGCGTTGCGGTAGTTGAAGCCCACGGCTCCCTGCACGCCCGCCTTGGCGACCGCGTCCGCGACCGCACCGGCGTCCTCGGCGGTCAGACCCACCGGCTTCTCGATCCAGATGTGCTTGCCCGCCTCGGCCATGGCGACGCCGATCTCGCGGTGCAGGAAGTTCGGCGCGGTGATGCTGACCGCCCCCACCCGGGGGTCGGCGGCCACCTCGCGCCAGTTCCGGGCCGTCGAGGCGAACCCGAACTGTGCGGCGGCCTCCTCCGCCCGGCCCGGCACCTCCTCCGCGACCGTCACCAGCTCCGGGACGAGGGGCAGCTGAGGATAGTGGTGCCGCACGCGCGCGTACGCCTGGGTGTGCACCCGCCCCATCCAGCCGAATCCGATGACGGCGACGCCGAGCGTGTCCACCATGAGAGCCCCTCTTTGGACCGTTCCAGAACCTGTCCAGGCCACCCTGGGCGGGGTTCGACGAGGCTGTCAACCCTTTGACAAGCCGTGGCGCCCCATGGAACGGTCCATCCCATGAGAGCGCCGACGATCCGGGACGTGGCCGAACGGGCCGGTGTCTCCAAGTCGCTGGTCTCCCTCGCGCTGCGCGGCTCCGACCAGGTGCGCCCCGAGAAGCGGGACGCCGTGCTCCGGGCCGCCCGGGAGCTCGGCTACCGGCCCAACACCGCCGCCCGCAGCCTCAGCGAGCAGCGCACCCGAACCGTCGGTGTACTCCTCAACGACCTGCGCAACCCCTGGTTCGTGGACCTCCTCGACGGCCTGAACTCCCTGCTGCACGCCAACGGCCTGCACATGCTGCTGGCCGACGCCCGCCTCAACCGCCGCACCGGCCAGGACCCGGCCGACCCGCTCCTC
Source organism: Streptomyces sp. NPDC006265 (assembly GCF_040613555.1). Lineage (NCBI taxonomy): Bacteria > Bacillati > Actinomycetota > Actinomycetes > Kitasatosporales > Streptomycetaceae > Streptomyces > Streptomyces sp. NPDC006265. Next base: position 1,336 of record NZ_JBEXSH010000355.1, on the reverse strand, counting down.
GACCTGCGCGTCGACGGCCTGGTCGTGGTCGGCACGCTGCCCGACCCGGCGGCCCTCGGCGGGGTGGCCGAGAGGATCCCGGTCGTGCTGGCCGGCTCCCGCGAACCGGCCCCGCCGGGCGTGGACGTCGTGGCGGGCGACGATGAGCGCGGCGCCCGGCTGGTCGCCGAGCACCTGATCGGCCTCGGGCACCGCCGTATCGCACACATCGCGGGTTACGGAGCGGTGGGCGGGCTGAGGCGCCGCAGCTTCGAGGCGACGATGCACCGGCACGGACTCGCGGAGCAGACGGTGGTCGAGCCGAGCGACATGACCGAGGAGGGCGGCTACCGCACGACAGTCCGGCTGCTCAGCCGCCCCGACCGGCCCACGGCCGTCTTCGCCGTCAACGACATCGCCGCCATCGGCGTGCTCTCGGCGGCCGAGGAACTCGGGCTGCGCGTCCCGCGCGACCTGTCCGTCGTGGGCTACGACAACACCAGCATCGCCCGGCTGCGGCACGTGTGGCTCACGACGGCCGACAACTCCAGTCACGAGGTCGGCCGGCGTGCGGCCCGCTGCCTCCTGGAGCGCTTCGAGGGCGCCGGCGGAGCGGGCCGGGTCCAACTGGCCACGCCCACCCTGGAGATCCGGGGATCTACGGCCCCGGCGCCCTGACCTTGCAACCCCCTCGCCCGCCTGGTCCTGGCCGCTGATCACCTGGACCGGGGCGGAACGGTGCCGGGGTCAGGCCCGAGGCCTGAACGACCGCCTCACATGTACATCTACGGCTCGGTGCCGCCCCACACGCTCGAGGAGCGGGCCCTCGGTATCACTTCCGGCCAGACCGCTCGCCCTCACCTTCACGGTGGTCTTCCTCACCGGCGTCTTCCTCGACAGCACCCACACGATGATCTACGCGACCGTCTCGATCCGATCGGCCCCCGACAGCCGCGCCACCGCCGTCGGCTGGACCTCCGGCACGGGCAGGGCGCTGCCGGGCGCGCACTGACAAAGCTCCCGATGTCCGTCTCAACCCCTATGCCCTGGTCGGGAGTTCCCGCCGGCTCGCGTATTGTTTGCGGCATATGCCCGGGAGTTGAGATGTCCAGGGGTATGCGAGTGCGTGGGTGAAGGGGGAGCAGGACGTGGACGCGACGGGGCGACGACCCACCCGGCGGACCGGGCTGCCCGGAGGTGCCGTCACGGCACTCCTGGCTGTGGCGGCCTGCGCCGGCCACGCCACCAAGGCGGGCCTGCCCTGGTGGGCCGTCCTCGCCGTCGCCGTCTCGACGGTGGGTCTCGCCGGCTGGACCCGGCGCCCGGACCGGCCGTCGGCACGGGCCGGGGAACGGCT
>NZ_JBEXSH010000354.1:0-8516 GCF_040613555.1 Streptomyces sp. NPDC006265 | reverse complement strand
GACGCGTCCCGCCGCATCTCGCGGGCGATGCCCTCGGCGACCGCGTCCCGGTCGAGGGCTTCGATCAGCTCACTGCGGTTCATGTGCGGTACTCCGTGCTGTTCGGGTTGCCGCGCCTGCTGGGCGGACGCGACGCTTGTGCCGTCATCCTGTCACCGGGGTCTGACAGTGAGGTCGCTCGGGGCGTGGCCCACCCCCCCCTTTGACCGGACAACGACCTCGCTCCCGCATGGCGCGCCGAGGCATCCACTCGTCGCCAACGCCGGGCTGACCGTCGCGGGCAGCGCGGCTGATCTGTCGTGCAGCGGGGGCCCCGAGCGCGGGGGGCGGAGGGGTCAGTCCGGTTCCGGCGAGGTCGTGGGAGTGGCGGGCGGGTGGGAGGTGTGCTGACGCGGCAGGTGCGTGGCGAGCGAGCCGGCCGATGCCCGTGCAAGGAGGTCGAGAGCGTCGTCGTTGAGCCGTTGCGCTTCGGGGACGGCTGCCTCGCGCTGCGCTGCCTCGGCGTCGGCCAGGTCCGAGGCCCGGGCGGTCTGCAGCGCGTTCTCGATGTGGGTTATGCGGTCTTCGACCGCCTTGAGTGCTGCTGTGAGGCGGTCGCGGAAGACGTGGTCGGCCTCGGGATCGGCGGGGGCCGGTGTGCTGGCGTTGAGGGTGTGGCTGCGCTCGGACAGCTCTGCGTGCCGGGCGAGGAGTTGGGTGAGTGCGCGCGCTTCGGCGGCGAGGGTGAGCCGTGTCTCCTCGTCGCGCAGGGAGGTGCCGGCCTCGGTGACCGCGGCGATCCTGGCCTGGAGGGGCTTGAGGTCGTCCGGCAGTTCGCGCACTTCCTCCACCTGGTACCGGCCGCGGTATGTGACGGCTGCGGCGTAGCCCTCTCGGTAGCACAACCAGCGGTAGGACTCGCCGCGGTCGAAGAGACCTGGCCGCTTGCCGGCCCACGCGGGGCGCGCGGGGACGTCTCCGTGCGCGGGAGGCAGGAGCTCGGGCGGGATCCCGGCGATGAGGGCGGCCTGGCTCGCCGGTACGGACGGGTCGATGGTCACGCGGTATCGCGGTGCGGGCATGGAGGGTTCCTGGGTGGGTGAGAAGAGTCGTCCGCCCGGCTGCGGTAGCTGGTCGACGAATTGAGCACGGGGTGGGTGCGCACCGTTCGTGGCCGGGAGCTTCGCCGGCGGCGGGCCGGGTCTTTCGAGGAGCTTGGTTCAGGCGCCGGGGGTGGCTGTGAGCGTGGCGGGCGGCTGCGGGTGGCGGGTAATGCCGACGGCGGTGACGGCCTGGAGGTGTTCGGGGGGCAGGGTGTCCCAGCGTTTGCGGAGGTTCTTGAGCCACTGGCCGACCTTGTACTCCTCACCGTCGACGGTGACGGTGTCGCGCTGGCGGATGTGGACGTGGCCTTCGCGGTCGCGGAAGGCGGCGACGGCCGCCAGGCCCTGGTCGAGCATCCTCTGCTGGCGGGCGGCGCGGCCGGTGGGCTGCGGCGGCTCATCTTCGGCGGGTTCGATCAGGGTGACGCCCAGTTCGCGCACGAGCCGGAGCTGCTCGGGGTGGAGGGTGTGGTAATCGGTGTTCTGGGCGCGGACCCATTCGCCGAGGGGTTCGTCGTCGTCGGTGATGAAGTCCGCGGGGAGGTCGTCGAGGACGATGCTCGCCTCGGCGTAGGCGCGGGCGGTGTAGTAGAGGCGCTGCCAGGTGATCGGCCAGGCGGGGTTCCAGTACGGGTCGATCTCGGCGAGCGCGGTGTCGGTGGGGTCGGGTTCCAGTCCCTTTTCCGCGCGGGTGCGTGCGGCGGCTCGACGGTTGGTGAGCCAGCGGCCGAAGGCGTAGTCGCCGATCATCTCGTCGCTGGGAACGGCGAGGTGGCCGCGGCGGGCAGCCCAGTTGCGGGCGTGAAGGAGTCCGCGTTCGGCGGCCTGGGTCTGGAGGTTCCAGATGATGCCGAGGTGTTCCAGGGACTTGATCTGGGCGGGCTTGAGGGTGCCGGCCGCGTACGCCTTGCGCATGCGGTTGATCCAGCGGCCCAGTGCGAAGCCGTTCTCGTCGTCGTGGAGGCGGGGGACGTCGAGGTGCCCGTAGGTCTGCTGGTAGGCGGTGGCCGCTTCCAGGCCGCGGCGGAAGGACGCCTCGCGGGGATGGAGGACGCGCAGCCGGAACGCCTGGGCGATGGTGTCGGCGGGGAAGGGCCGGTCGAAGACGACGTCCACGGGCACGCCGGTCTCCTCGTCCTCGTCGTCCAGGGCCGGGTGGGCGGGCTGCTGGGGAACGGCGAGACGGTCCGCGATGCGGTCGTCGTGCGCGCGCAGGGCCTGGAGGACCCGCCAGAGCGGCCGGTACAGGTTGGAGCCCATGAGGTCGTCGGCGTCTTCGCCGGGGGCGACGTAGACGGGAACGATGAGGGTGGCCTTCTTGCCCTGGCCGGGCTTTTGGCGAAGGGCGCGTCCGACGGCCTGGACCGTGTCGACGACCGACTCCTTGGGGTCGGCGAAGACGACCGTGTCGATGCTGGGGATGTTGACGCCTTCGCCGAGAAGGCGGGCGTTGGCGATCACGGTGCGGTGGGCCGGTTCGAGGAACTCGCCGGGGCGGCCGTCGAAGCGGTCCAGGAGCTCGCGGCGGTAGGCGGGGTCCTGGGTGCCGTCGAGGCCGGCCGCCCACAGCTCCCCCGGGTCGGGGCAGCTGGTTCCGGTCTCGTCGAGCGCGTAGAGGCGGGCTGCGGTCTCGGGGAGGGTGGCGGCGAAGGCGTGGGCGTCGGCGACGCGGTGGTGGAAGGAGACGACGCGGCGCAGGTCGAGCTCGGCCATGGCGCGCAGGACGGCGATCTGGAGGGCGGCCTGGCGCAGCTCGGCTTCGGTGGCCTTGTCGGAGATCCCGAGGCGGGTGCGGATGGTGGTTTCGTGAACTTCCATGACGACGACGCGGTAGTCGGCCAGGAGGTCTATGTCGATGGCCTCGGCGAGCGGGAGACGGAAGCAGGTGTCGCCGTAGAGGGCCGGGTTGTCCATGGACGCGACGAGCGAGTCGTCCTCGTCGTCACCGGGCTCGCCGGCTGACCAGATCCTCGGGGTGGCGGTGAGGTAGAGGCGCTTGTGCGCGGGGATCAGCTCGTCGTCGTGGACGGCGGCCCAACGTTTTCCCACGTCACCACTGGTGCGGTGGGCTTCGTCGACAGCCACCAGCGACCAGGTGGGCAGACCGAAGCGGTGGTGGGCGTCTTGGACGCGGTGCAGGGAGTGGTAGGTGGCGAAAACCGTCAGGCCGGGGTTCTGGCGGACGGCGGTTGTCAGGGCGGCCGGGTTGGTGGTGAACGCGACGGACTCGCCCGCGGTGTTGGGGCGTTTGGAGCACAGGGCGAGGACCGGGCCCCTCATGCCGGCGGTGCGCCAGTCGTCGATGGTCTGGGCGAGGAGCTCCAGGGTGGGCAGCAGCACCAGCCGGGTGCCCTGGGGGGCGACACGGGCGGCGGTGCGCGCGGCGACGTATGTCTTACCGGTGCCGCAGGCCATCACGACGGAGGTCCGGGCGGTGAGGCGCAGCGCGGTGTGCGCGGCGTGGACGGCCTTGGACTGATGCGGGCGCAGCCTGATTCTGGGCGGCGTGCCGGTGGTGGTCGCGGTCACGGGGTGGCCGGTCCTTTCAGCCGGGTGCGGGCGGCGGGTCAGGTGATGCTGAACTTGATGTGGTCGATGCCGGTCAGTGCGACCGACTGAAGGGACGTGGCGCGCGAGCCGCCGTCGGTGAAGTAGTCGTCACGCAGCCCGTCAGCGACGATCTGGGCGAGGTCCTCCTCCGAGGCGCCGTTCTCCTTGGCTTCGAAGAGGGCTGCGGCGGTGGCGGCGTCCAGGCGGCGGCTGAGGCGCCGGTATCTGGGGTCGTTGGTGGTGCCCTTGGGGCTCTTGAAGCCGAATTTGCCGCGCACGTCAACCTTGATGCCGCCGGTGGTGACGGCGGCCTGGAGCTTCTTCGTCTTGACGATCGGCTGCCAGAGCTGTTTGACCGTGGCTTCGATGAGGGCGGCGGTCTCGGGCTTCGCGGTCTTGATCTCGTCGTCGCGGTAGCGCTCGACGGTGCGCTGGGACTTGCCGATCTTCTCGGCGACGGCGCGGGCGGCCTCGGCGCGGCTCACGCCCTTCCCCTCCTGCTTGAGCAGGAATCGGATCCGCCCGCCGAGCGTCTTGGGGATCGGCTGGGAGAAGGCGGTCTCGGCGGCCTCTTCCAGGCGGTCTTCGATCAGTCCCACAGTCAGTCAGCTTCCTTGTTCAGGCCACGCGGACGAGCGAGGCGTCCTTGATCTCGTTGGCGATGTTCACTCCGTCGACGAGCAGGTCCAGCGCCCAGTCGATGGTCTGGGAGCCTTGGTGCTTGACCGAGCCCGGGTTGACGCCGAGACGGAACCCGCCCCGGATCGGCTCGCCGTCGGGGCCGAGCAGAACGGGCAGCGGCGACAGGCCGTCGATCGCGTAGACGACGCAGTCGTTGTTGACGGCGAGCGGGTACCGGTTCGCCGTGGTGGCGAGGTTCTGCATCTTGCGGTGCATGTTGGTCCGCGCCTTCGACAGGATCATGGCGCGGATGTCGGGCCGCCACGTCAGCCGTTTCAGGGCCGGCCACGGATCGCCGAAGACGTGGTCGACGCCCATGTTCGGGCGCTGGCGCAGCTTGCCGATTCCGGACTTGGCGGTGGCCTTGATGGCGTTGGCCAGGGTCACCAGGATCGGGTCGCCGTCCTTGTAGTCGGCCATGGCCGCGAGGAAGGCTTCGTCGTCGAGGTCCTGGGTGACGCCTAGGTCGGCCATCACCGTCAGGTAGGCGTTGCGGAGGGTGTCGTACCAGGGCTGGAGGTAGGGGCTGTGGGTATCGCGGACCCAGGCTTCCATGGGGCGGACGTCGGCGCCCAGTTCGACGGCGTAGGCGACGGTGGGGGTGGCGTACCAGGCGGGGCCTTGGGGGCGTTCACCGCTGGAGGTGAAGGGACTGGGCAGGCGCGGGTCGGTCTCGACGTGGGAGAGGTCCAGGTACCAGGAGCCGGGCAGGTCGGGGTCGAAGGCGGGGTTGCGGGGGTAGTGGATGGCCGGGCCGGTGCCGACGTGGAGGCGTCGGCAGGCGGCGAGGAAGGCCACCTGCACGTCGAGGGCGGCGACGTGGGTGCACGCCCGTTCGTCGTCGGTGATCAGCTCGGCGGGGCGGACCCAGATGCAGGCTTCCTCGTCGAGGGCCTCGCTGGCGGGCCTGGAGCCTTCCTCGGGGTAGTCGGCGGCGACGACGGGGTGTTCGTCGGGTGCCTCGCACGGGGCGGGCTCGACGACGGTGTGGAGGGTGTGGGGCACCTTCGCCGAGACGTACTTGTTCTCCTTCTCGCTCCACTCGGCCTTGGTGGGCGGGCGCAGCGCGGTCATGAGTTCGTCGCCGGTGACCGCGAGGGTGCCGCGGGGGGTGATGACCAGGCGGGCGTAGGTGCCGAGCATGGCGGCGAGGTCGGCTGCGGACAGGTCCCCGGCCTTACCCCAGGCACGGGTCTCCAGCGCGCCCCAGGGCACGAGGGCGAGCTGCACGCAGTGGCGCTTGCCGTCGAGGCGCTTGAAGATCCTGGCCCAGGGGCCGAAGCCGGACTTGGTGAGCTCCCAGCCGGCCTTCGTGATGTTCTTGACGATTTTGTCGTCGGCCGGCAGGCGCAGCTCCTCCTGGTCCGCGAGGTTGGTGGGCAGGCTGAAGTGGGCCACGGCTCCTTCGGTGAGGATGAGCAGCGGGTCCTGGTCGAAGCCGTTGTCGTGGAGCTTGGCTGCCCCCAGGCGGATCTTCTTCTTGTCCAGTGCCCAGGCGGCCAGGGCCTGGAGGGTCTTGGCCGGGCACAGGAGCGTGCGGCCGTCGACGAGGTGCGCGGTCAGGGTGCCGTCGGTGATGTCGAGGACGGCCAGCGGGCCGTCGGCGTACTCCGGGGGCACCGGCTTTACGGCTGGCTTCTTCACCGTTTTGCGGCGGGAGGCCGGGGCGGCGGCCGGGCGGCGCGGCGCTGCCGGCGCTGGGGCGGAGGGCGCGGCGGCAGCGGGGAGCGCCGGAGCCGGAGCGGCGCCCGGTACGGCGGCTGCCCGTGTGGCGGCCGCCGGTGCGGCGGAGGCTGTGGCGGCCACGGTGGGCGTGGGCGTCGGCGTCTCGTTCCGCGGGGTGGGGGCGGGAGCGGCCGAGGCGGTGGGCCGGGTGCCGCAGCGGGGCATGCCCATGGCGGCCATGGCCTGGAGGTACACGTGGCGGGGCTGGCCCTCCACGACGCTCGACGTCGGTTGCCCGCAGCGGACACAGAGCCGGGTGACCCCCTCCGGCAGGTGAATGAAGGATTCGGGCACGTCGAACTCCGGCTGCGCCGTCTCCGTGAGGGCCGGAGCGGGATCGGGGTCCGGCCAGGACAGCTCGGGAGGGTCCTCGATGTCGAAGTCGAACTCGAGAGGGGTCGCCTCCGCGGCGGCCGCGTCAGGCGCCGGCTCGGGCTCGGGTCCGGGTTCCAGGTTGGCGGAGTCGTCCTGCGCACCAGCGCGGGCGAGCTCGGCGGCGAAGTAGGCGAGGATCCTGGCGTACCGCTGTCCCTTCTCGCCGCGCGGTGTGCGGGGAGGGTCCGATTCCCAGGTCCACACCGTCTCGCGGCGCACATCGTTGGCCTGGCCCATCTGCGTCACCGTCCAGCCGAACGCCTCGCGGAGCCTGACGCGTTCTGCCGGGTCCGGCAGTGGCGGCACCGGGCCGTCGAACGGGATCCGGTCGAGTACGGCCGCTACCGGGTCGCTGGCCCCCATCTCCACCTCCACTCTCACCATTCAAATCTAACGCGAATCTAACGCAGCAATCACGGTCGACGCAAGCGCCTTGCTGGTGTTCCAATATGTATTGTGATCGTTGCCTGATTAGTTTTCAAGATGTATTGTCATTTCTCGTTGGTCAGGGCCGCCGCGAAGACAGCGGCCGCGCCCAAGGAGGCCGTGCACACCGGAACTTGCCCGTCTCCTGGTCCGCCGGGATCTTCCTCCCGCCTCCGACATGACACCTGAGGAGTACGCACCATGCCCTTTCTGTCCCCCGAGCCAGGGGAACCCGCCGCTGCGGGGTCGAGGATCGTCGTGGAGGCCGGCGACATCCTGATGCGCCGCAGTCTCACCGATCACGCCCCCGCAGCCCAGGTGCACGTGATCGAGGCAGCCAAGGCCCTGGAGGACTTCCGTCTCGGCCACGCCGCCGCGCTGGAGCGCGCCGAGGCCCTCCTCGACCGGGCGATCACGACGTTCCAGGAACGCACCGGCGAGCATGACGAGGCCGCCTGGCAGGCTGCTGCGGTCTACATGGTGGAGCTGTGGGCGACGCGTTTCAGCGCGGCCCGCCTGACCGCGTTCGACCCGGCCCCGCCACCGCCGTCCCGGTTCACCCCGGCACATCCGCTGCGGCTGGAGACGGTCAGCCGCGAGGCCCACGACCACCTGCTTCGCGCCGGCCGGTGCCTTGAGCGCACGGTGCGCCGCCTGGACGAGACGGACGTGGTCCGCGCGCAGCACGGCATGCACGAAGCCGCCCGGCTGCTCCATGACCAGCTCGACGGGCTGTCCATGCCGCTGTGGGTGCTCATCGGCAGGTTCTGCGCCGAGATCCAGGCGGAGAACCTCCGCATCCGCAAGGCTCCCGCCCCCGGGGCCACGGCCTGAGACCCCCGTTCCTACGCTCGTCCCCGGGCGCGCCCGCCGCCCGGCACCAACCCTTCGCCATTGTTAGGGAGTTCCCCATGAGCGCCAGCCCCTCCCCCGTCTCTTCCACCGTCGGCCCTGTCCGGGTCGGACAGCTGTGGCAGGACATGGCCCCCGACATGGTCGACCGCGAGCGGATGCTGCGCGTTGTCGCCGTGACGGAGACACACGCCGAGTGCGTCATCGAGCGCGACACGCGGGGCACGGGCGGCCGCAAGACGCGGCCGCTGGCCCTCAGGCGCTTCGCGACGAGCGCGTTCAGGCTGATCGAGGACGTCATCGACGGCGCCGACCAGGCCCGCTACGCACGCTTCCTGGCGGCGATGACGGACGTGCAGGGTGCCAACCCGTCGCCCGTGGAGTACGCGAGGGCGGCACTGCGTGTGCACAACGAGCTCACCGCCGAGGCGGCGAAGGCCCACCACTGACCGGCCCCGCGAAACCCGCTGTCGCCCGGGCGCCTTAGCGAAGGCGTCCGGACCGAGGGGGGACGCGGCTTCGGGGCAGCCGCTCGACTCCCCCGGAAGGCATGCAGGCTCCGTGCTGCCCCCCTACATCCGGTACTCGGCCGACGCCAAGAAGCTCTACGAGGACGAGGTGCCGTTGCCGATCGTCCTGCCCAACTCGGTGCCCTCCGTGGACTACCGGAAGGTGATGACGCACCTCGGCTTCGTCGACCTGGCGGCCTGAGCGTTCCACTGGAAACGGCGGTGGCCCCCCACCCGCAGAGGGGACGCTGTTGGTTAATTCGGGCCCGTGCGTGACGTCGGGGGCCCCAGACGGGGGGTGGTGGTGGGTGGCGGC
>NZ_JBEXSH010000353.1:0-8526 GCF_040613555.1 Streptomyces sp. NPDC006265 | reverse complement strand
GTTCGGCTTCGACGACGACAAGCTGGATGTGCCGGTCCGGGCCTACACGAGCGTGTACCGCCCGCCCAGCCGGCCAGGGTCTCCCGGATGCGGGTGAGCAGCAGCTCGGGAGTGACCAGGTCCTTGCCGGGCGGTAGGAGCCAGTCCAGGCGCCAGACGCCGTCCGGCAGCGGGCGCGCGGTGACCTCGCCGGCCGAGGGCCCGGACATGCGCCAGGGCGGCAGGCGGTGCAGCAACGCCTCGTCTGGCCAGGGCAGTTCCGTACGGAGCGCGGCGACGGCGTGACGTTCCACCGCCGTACGGCCCGGGAAGCGGATGTCCTGGATCTTGCGCACGGTCGAGCGGGGGCCGTCGCAGCCGACCAGGTAGCTGCCTCGCCACCACGTGCCCTTGGGGCCGCGGGTGTGGGCCGTGACGCCCGAGGACTCCTGTTCGAGGCCGTCGAGGCGGCTTTCGACCGCGACCTTGACGAGCCGTTCGTCCGCGAGGGCCGCGCGCAGGGCGCCGGTCAGCACGTGCTGGGCGATGTGCAGAGGGGCGGATTCGGTGTCGTCGAAGACGATCTCGCGCATCACCTGCTTGCGCCGGATCGACCGCCATCCGGCCCAGCGGGCACCGGCCCGGGCGAGGGGCATTCCGGTCAGCCGTTCCACCAGGGCGGCGGTGTCCTCGCGCAGGACGACGGTGCGCGCCGCGCGGGGTTCGTCCTTGCCCGGGCCCTCGTCGAGGACCACGCACGGCACCTCCTGACGCGCCAGCGCCAAGGCGAGCGTGAGCCCGACGGGCCCCGCTCCGACGATGATCACCGGGTCCACGGCGAGGCGCCCCCTGCCCGCGGTGGTGTCCTGAGAGACGTGGGTGAACAGGAAGTTGGAGCAGGGTGCACGATCACAGAACGTATGCAACCCATTGCCGGTGCTTGCGTCAAGTGACCAGGGGCTGGTGGCGATCATGGCACCGCATCAAGGGTAGCGGGCGAAACGCTCGTCACTTGAGGGGGCGTCAGCCGTGGGCGCCACCGACTGGCTTCTGGCTCGACTGTGGCCCGCCGGGTACCCAGCGGGCCACAGGAGGAGACGTTGTCGGAGCGTCAGATGGAGCCGCCGGCACCGGCGCCGTAGGTGCCGCCCACCTCGGCTGCGTTCACGTCGTCGACCTTGTCGGCACCGAGAACAGCACCCGTGCTCCGCTTGCTGCGGCGCAGCCTGCGCTCCAGCCACGAGGCGAAGGACGTAAGGATGAAGTTCAGCACGATGAAGATGACCGCCACCACGATGAAGCTGGGGATGACGTTCGCGTAGTTGGCCGCGAGGGTGCTGCGCGTGTTGAGCAACTCGGTGAACCCGAGCATCACGCCGCCCAGCGCCGTGTCCTTCACGATGACGACCAACTGGCTGACGATGGCCGGAAGCATGGCGGTGACGGCCTGTGGCAGCAGGATGCTGCTCATCGTCTGGCCCTTGCGCAGGCCGATCGCCATGGCGGCTTCCGACTGCCCCTTGGGCAGGGAGAGGATGCCCGCGCGGACGACCTCGGCGAGGACCGACGCGTTGTAGAGCACCAGGCCGGTGACGACCGCGTAAAGGGGCCGCTCATCGCTGGGGATGCCCGTGGAGCGGACGTAGAACTCGTTCGCGAACAGCATCAGCAGCAGCACCGGAATCGCCCGGAAGAACTCGACCACCGCGCCGGACGGGATGCGCACCCAGCGATGGTCGGACATGCGTGCGATGCCGAGGACGGCGCCCAGCGGGAGGGCGATGACCATGGCGAGGGCCGCGGCCTTCAGGGTATCGGCCAGGCCCGGCAGCAGGTACGTCGTCCACGCTTGGGACGTGGTGAACGGCTTCCACAGGGACCACTCCAGTTGGCCCTTGTCGTCCATCGTCTGCCAGACCCACCACAGCAGCAGGGCGAGCAGGACGAAGAAGACCACAGAGAGGAGCACGTTGCGCCGCTTGGCCCGCGGGCCGGGGGCGTCGTAGAGGACGGACGTCATCGCTTCACCGCCAGTCGCTTGCTCAGCCAGCCGAGGATCAGGCCGGTGGGCAGGGTCAGTACCACGAAACCGAAGGCGAAGACCGCGCCGATGAGCACTGTCTGAGCTTCGTTCTCAATCATGTCCTTCATCAGGAGGGCGGCCTCCCCCACGCCGATCGTGGCCGCCACGGTCGTGTTCTTGGTCAACGCGATCAGCACGTTCGCCAACGGCCCGATGACCGAGCGGAACGCCTGCGGCAACACGATGAGCCGCAGGACCTGGCTGAAACTCAGCCCGATGGCTCGGGCCGCCTCCGCTTGGCCGACAGGCACTGTGTTGATGCCCGAGCGGATCGCCTCGCAGACGAAGGCGGCGGTGTAGGCGACCAGGCCGAGCACCGCCAGGCGGAATGCCTTCGCTTCGAAGTCGTCGGGGACGCCCATCGTTACGCCGAAGATGTTGGCGAGGCCGAGCGAGGTGAAGACGATGATGACGGTGAGAGGGATGTTCCGGACGATGTTCACATAGGCGGTGCCGAACCCGCGCATCAGCGGGACAGGGCTGACCCGCATGGCCGCGAGCAGGGTGCCCCAGATCAGGGATCCGATGGCCGAGAGGACGGTGAGCTGCACCGTGACCCAGAAGGCACCCAACAGGCTCGGGTCGTCATAGTCAGATAGAAAGTCGAACACGATCTCCCGCGCTTCCGGGTGTGTGGCTTGGGCAGCGGACGTGCCACGCCGCCGGAGAAGCTAGGGGCGGCGGCGCGCCTGCGGATCCCCGCTGTGATCGCGGGGATCCTGCGTCGGCGGAGTCCCGCGTTACTGGACGATCTGGCCGATCTTCGGGGCCGGCTCGTTCTTGTAGTTCGCCGGACCGAAGTTGTCCTTGACAGCCTTGTCCCAGGCGCCGTCGCTGACCATCTTCTCCAGCGCGTCGTTGATCTTGTTCACGGTCGCGGTGTCGCCCTTCTTCACACCGATGCCGTAGTTCTCGTTGCTCAGCTTGAGCCCGGTGAGCTTGAACTGCCCCTTGTACTGGTCCTGCGCCGCGAAGCCGGCGAGGATCGAGTCGTCCGTGGTCACGGCGTCGATGGCGCCGCTCTGCAGACCCGCGATGCACTCCGAGTAGCCGCCGAGACGCTGGAGCTGGGCCTTCGGTGCGATCTCGTCCTTGACGTTCTGGGCCGAGGTGGAGCCGGCTACCGAGCACAGCTTCTTGCCGTTGAGGTCGGTGCCCTCCTTGATGTCCGAGTCCTTCTTCACCAGCAGGTCCTGGTGGGCCAGCAGGTACGGACCGGCGAAGTCGACCTTCTGCTTGCGCTCGTCGGTGATCGAGTAGGTCGCCGCGATCATCTTCACGTCACCGCGGGACAGCGCGTTCTCACGGTCGGCGCTCTTGGTCTCGACCCACTCGATCTGGTCGGGCTTGTAGCCCAGTTCCTTGGCCACGTACGTCGCCACATCCACGTCGAAGCCGGAGAAGGAACCGTCGGGCTCCTTCAGGCCCAGGCCCGGCTGGTCGTACTTGATGCCGATCTTGATCTTGTCGCCGCCACCGGAGCCGGAGCCGTTCGAGTCACCGTCGTCGCCACCACAGGCGGTGGCGGTCAGAGCGAGGACGAGAGCGGCGGCGGCCGCGGCGGAGACCTTGCGGAGCTTCATCGTGAACATCCTTTGCCGTGAAGAGAAAACCGTCGTTGCGGGTGACGCGGATCGTCGCTGGCGCGACCCGCGCCGTCAGTGGTGCAGGATCTTCGACAGGAAGTCCTTGGCACGATCGCTGCGCGGATTGCTGAAGAACTGGTCGGGCGCAGCCTCCTCGACGATTCGGCCGTCTGCCATGAACACCACGCGGTTTGCGGCCGATCGTGCGAAACCCATCTCATGGGTGACGACGATCATGGTCATGCCGTCGCGGGCGAGCTGCTGCATGACCTCCAGCACCTCGTTGATCATCTCGGGGTCGAGCGCGGAGGTCGGCTCGTCGAAGAGCATCACCTTCGGCTCCATGGCCAGCGCCCGGGCGATCGCGACGCGCTGCTGCTGGCCGCCGGAGAGCTGCGCCGGGTACTTCTCGGCCTGCGCGCCCACACCGACCCGGTCGAGCAGGGCGCGAGCCCGCTCCTCGGCCGCCTTCTTGTCCTTCTTGCGGACCTTGATCTGGCCGAGCATCACGTTCTCGAGCACGGTCTTGTGCGCGAAGAGGTTGAAGGACTGGAAGACCATCCCGACGTCGGCGCGCAGCTTCGCGAGCGCCTTGCCCTCGGCGGGCAGCGGCTTGCCGTCGATGGTGATCGTCCCGGAGTCGGTCGTCTCCAGACGGTTGATGGTGCGGCACAGGGTGGACTTGCCGGACCCGGAGGGCCCGATGACCACCACGACTTCACCGCGGGCGATCGTCAGGTCGATGTCCTGGAGTACGTGCAACGCGCCGAAGTGCTTGTTGACGCTCTTCAGGACGACCAGTTCTCCGGTCGCGGCCACATCTTCCTTGGCCACCGATACTTCGGTCATCGCTCTCAGGCTCCGTCCTCCTCGGTTTCGGAGGACAGTAGTAACCCTCTACGACCTGCGTCATTACATCTGAGGGGAATCTGAGCATCACGATCCGATAGCAATCGGACACGTGTCGTAGCGCTTATGAGCAGCGCTCATATCGGCCGGGTAACGGAAGCGCTCCGCAACCGGAACCCTCTTGACGCCGTCCTCATCCATCAGCGTGACTGCACCAGGTGCACGCGCGCGTGCACGTTTTTTGTACACAACTAGATCGTACGGCCAGTGAACCGAAGGGGGCCCAGGCCCGGATGAGACTGCTGCTCGTCGAGGACGACAACCACGTCGCCGCCGCCCTGTCGGCGGTCCTGGCGCGGCACGGGTTCGACGTCACGCACGCGCGCAGCGGTGAGGAGGCCCTCCAGGCCCTCGTTCCCGAGAGCGACTGCTTCGGCGTCGTCCTCCTCGACCTGGGCCTGCCCGACCAGGACGGATACGAGGTCTGCGGCAAGATCCGCAAGCGGACCAGCACCCCGGTGATCATGGTGACCGCCCGGTCCGACGTGCGCTCCCGCATCCACGGTCTCAACCTCGGCGCCGACGACTACGTGGTGAAGCCCTACGACACCGGGGAGCTGCTCGCCCGGATCCACGCCGTGAGCCGGCGCACCTCCCACGAGGACACCTCCAGCGGCATCGAGACCGAGCTGCGGCTCGGCCCGGTGCACATCGAGCTGCCCAACCGCCGGGTCAGCGTGGACGGCTCGGTGATCCAGCTGACCCGCAAGGAGTTCGACCTGCTGGCCCTGCTCGCGCAGCGGCCCGGGGTGGTCTTCCGCCGGGAGCAGATCATCAGTGAGGTGTGGCAGACCAGCTGGGAGGGGACCGGGCGGACGCTTGAGGTGCATGTGGCGTCCCTGCGCGCCAAGCTGCGCATGCCGGCCCTCATCGAGACCGTACGCGGAGTCGGCTACCGGCTCGTCGCGCCTGCCGGGTAGCGGGGCCGGGTGCGCACTCGTCTGCTCCCGCTGCTCATCATCCTGATGGCGGCCGTGCTGCTCGCGCTCGGTGTTCCGCTCGCCGTGAGCCTCGCCGGCGCGCAGCAGCAGAAGGTCGTCGTCGACCGGATCGACGACACGGCGCGCTTCGCCGCCCTCGCACAGTTCGTCACCGACTCGCCCGACGGGGCCACCGGCGCGTTCGAGAACGAGCGGCTGGCGACCCTCAGCAGCGAGCTGCGCAGCTACTACGAGGTCTACGGCATCCGTTCCGGTGTCTTCTACCGCACCGGCACGCCCATGGCCCACGCCCCGGCGAAGTGGTCGCTGCCCCAGGAGGGCGAGGTCCGGGATGCCTTCGCCGAGGCGAAGCTCAGCCGCCGCAGTCACGACCCGAAGCAGGTGTGGCCCTGGCAGCGCCGCAACCTCGTGGTGGCCTCGCCGGTCATCCGGGACGGGGACGTCGTCGCGGTCGTCGTCACCGACTCGCCCACGGGGCAGATGCGCTCCCGCACGCTGCATGGCTGGCTGGTCATCGGCGCGGGTGAGTTCGCCGCGATGCTGCTGGCCGTCGGTGCCGCCCTGCGGCTGACCGGCTGGGTGCTCAAACCCGTACGGGTGCTCGACGCCACCACCCACGACATCGCCACCGGGCGGCTCAAGTCACGGGTGGCCGCCGCCGGCGGGCCGCCGGAACTCCAGCGTCTGGCCCGGTCGTTCAACGAGATGGCGGACAACGTCGAGGACGTGCTGGAGCAGCAGCGCGCCTTCGTCGCCGACGCCTCGCACCAGCTGCGCAACCCGCTCGCGGCGCTGCTGCTGCGCATCGAGCTGCTCTCCTTCGAGCTGCCCGAGGGCAACAAGGAGATCGCCTCGGTCCAGGCCGAGGGCAAGCGCCTCGCGCAGGTCCTGGACGACCTGCTCGACCTGGCGCTGGCGGAGCACACCGAGGCGGATCTGAAGATCACGGACATCGGCGAGCTCGCCGCCGAACGCCTCGCGGCCTGGGCCCCGACCGCCGAAGCCAAGGGTGTGCGGCTGCTGGGGGACTGCCCACCGACGACCGCGTGGGCCGACCCGGTCGCGCTGTCCAGCGCGCTGGACGCGGTCATCGACAACGCCGTGAAGTTCACGCCCGAGGACCAGACCGTAGAGGTGAGCGTCGCCTCCCGCGGCGACACCTCGACCGTCGTCGTCACCGACCACGGCCCCGGCCTCACCGACGAAGAGCTGGCCCGCGTCGGCGACCGCTTCTGGCGCAGCGGACGGCATCAGAACATCAAGGGATCGGGCCTCGGGCTGTCCATCTCGCGGGCGCTGCTCGCGGCGGGCGGCGGTTCGATCGCGTACGACCGCCACGAACCGCACGGGCTGAGGGTGACGGTGGCGGTGCCGCGGTCGGCGCCCACTGCGTGACGAGGCGCGGAGCGGGAGATGCCGAGCACTACGGCTTGACCGACTGGTAGTAGTGGCGGGCGCCGACGTGCAGTTTCACGGGGTCGGTGTAGATCGCCGTGCGGACGTCGACCAGCTGGGCGGAGTGCACGGTCGCGCCGATGAGATCCCGGCTGTCGAGCACCGTACGGGTCAGCCACTCGGTGAGCCGCGGATCCATGTCGCTGCGCGTGATCAGCAGGTTGGACACCGCGAGCGTCGGTATCGCCCTGCCGCGCTGGATGGTGGGGTAGGCCGATTCCGGCATCTTCGTGGCCCGGTAGTAGCGCGTGGCGCCGCCCTGGTCGTGCAGCTTGGCCACGAGCTTGGCGTCGATCGGCACGAATCTGAAGGCCGACGCCGACTTCTCGGCGGGCCGGCTGAGCCCGTCTGTGGGCAGGCCGCCCGACCAGAAGAACGCGTCCAGGCCGTGGCCCAGCCGCTCGGGTCCGGTGTCGATGCCGTCCGACGACGGCTTGATGTCCTTCTCCGGGTCGATGCCGGCCGCCTTGAGCACGCCATTGGCTATCAGCCGTACGCCGGAGTCGGGCAGCCCTATGGCCACGCGCTTGCCCCGCAGGTCCGCGACGGAGCGGATGTCCGAGTCAGGCGGCACGACCAGCTGGACGTAGTCGTCGTACAGGCGGGCGACACCGCGCAGCCGGTCGGCACCCGGGTCCCTGGCGAGCTTGTACGTGGCGACGGCATCGGCCGCGGCGATCGCGAAGTCCGCGTCGCCCGTCGCCACGTCCGCGACGTTCTCCTGCGAACCGGCACTGGGCCGCAGCCGCACCTTCAGGTCGGGCATGTTCTTGTCGATCTCGTGGCTCAGGAGCCTGCCGTACTTGTGGTAGACCCCCGAGCGGGTGCCCGTGCTGAGCGTGATGGTGCCGCTCGGCGGCTCCTCGGCCCAGGGGCGCAGCCACCACAGCAGCATGCCGAGGACCACGAGGGCGGCCGTGCCGCCCTGCAGGGCCCCGCGCCTGCCGATAGGGGGGAGCGTTCTGGACATGCGGGCGATCCTGCCAGCCGGGGTGCCCTCTGACCAGGGCAGGGTCCAGGGCGAGGGCGGGGGAGTGTCAGTGGCCGCCACTACGCTCGCCCTCATGAGCTCTTCGCCCGCCGACCTGGTCCGTGAATTCCACCGCGCTTTCGGCCTGGACGCCCGCCGTGCGCCGACGGAGGTCTCCCCGGAACTCGCCGCTCACCGGGGCGAGCTACTCGCGGAGGAGGCCGCCGAGGTGGCGGAGGTGTCGGTGCGTGGCCCGCTCGACCGGCTCGCCCACGAGCTGGCGGACGTGGTCTACGTCGCCTACGGCACCGCTCTGGTGCACGGCATCGACCTGGACGCGGTGCTCGCCGAGGTCCACCGTTCCAACATGACGAAGATCAGCCCCGACGGCTCGGTCTCCCGCCGCGAGGACGGCAAGGTCCTCAAGGGGCAGCACTACGAGGCGCCGGACGTGCCGGGGGTGCTGCGCAGGCAGGGGTGGGCGCCGGGCGGGGGCGCCTGACCCGGTCGTCCCGGGGATCACGCGCGGGGTGGTCGCCGGGACCCTCGGCCGCCCGGCTCACCCCTCACCAGTCGGCGACCGGTGCCTCGGCCTCGTTCGCC
>NZ_JBEXSH010000352.1:0-8535 GCF_040613555.1 Streptomyces sp. NPDC006265 | reverse complement strand
GGACGCAGGAGAGGGCGAGCACGGAGGCGACCGTGGGGCCGATCCAGGGTGTCCAGCCGAAACCGAACAGCGCACCCAGCAGGGGTGCGCCGGCGAGTCCGGCCACCGGCTTCCGGTGGAGGCGGAACTCTCGCTGGGTGAACCAGGGCATCAGACCCATGAAGAAGACGCCCATGAGGATCATGAGAACGCCGAGCACCTTGGACAGGACGTCCTTGTGCTCCTGGAGCGTGGCGCCGAAGTAGCCGAAAAGCGCCCCGGAGGAGACGAACACGACGGTGAAGCCGAGCACGAACAGGGAGGCGCCCGCGACCATCCGGCCGCGTCGCGCCTCGGCCAGGTCGGTGCCGGCGACCCCGGTCACGTAGGACAGATAGCCGGGCACCAGGGGCAGGACGCACGGTGAGAAGAAGGAGACGACTCCGCCGAGCAGCGCGATCGGCAGGGCCGCCAGCAGGGCGCCCTTGAGCACCGTGCCGTTGGGGTCCGCGACCGCTGCAAGGGTGGTGACTGCGCTCACGTCACTGCTCCGCTCACTTCTCGGCGACGACCGGCTTGAGCATCTTCAGCAGCCGTTCCTCGCTGAGCGCGGACAGCGAGCGGGCGGCGATCTTGCCGTCCCGGTCGAGGATGAGCGTGGAGGGGATCGCCTGCGGGTTGAGCGTGCCCTTCTTGAAGCGCAGCAGCAGCTTGCCGGTGGGGTCGTAGAGGCTGGGGTAGGTGATGTCCCAGTCCTTCTCGAAGGCGAGGGCCGCGCCGGTGGAGGTGTCCCGGGTGTTGATGCCGACGAACTGCACGCCCTTGCCGGCGTACTCCTTGGAGACCTTCGCGAAGTACTTGGCCTCGGCGCGGCAGGGGTTGCACCACGAACCCCAGACGTTGAGGACGACGACCTTGCCCTTGTAGTCGGCGACGTCGAGGGTCTTGCCGGCGATGGTCTTGCCGGACAGGTCGGGGACCGGGGTGCGCTCGCCCTGGGCGACGGTGGCGACGCCGTCGGTGCCGGTGACGAAGTTGGTGTCGCCGCCCCCGCCGGAGGTGCCGCCGGAGCCGCACGCGGAGACGAGCAGCGCGCCGGCGGCGAGACCGGCGGTCAGGGCGGCGTTACGGCGGACACGGCGGGTGCGCTCGGTCGCACGGGTCGTGCGGTTCGAACGCTGGGGGGCGCTGTCGGCACTCATGTGAAAAGTTTCGCATGCCCGTTCTGGGGGTCTCGCCCACCCCCCTTGCGGGCGGAAAACCGCATTTCAGGCGGCGTTCGGTGAGGCGTCTCCGCTGGGTGTGGAGGCCTTGCCGGTGAACTCCCGCCAGCCACCGGCCGGCTGCTGTCCGACGCCGAGCGTGCGGAGCTTTTCGAGCACCTCGGGCTTCTGCGCGTCCAGCCAGTCGGTGAACTGCCGGAAGGAGACGAGACGCACATCCGCGCCCTTCTCCTTCTCGCGCGCGATGTGCTTGAAGGCCTCCTCGACGGCATCCATGTAGATGCCGCCGTTCCACTGCTCGAAGTGGTTGCCGATGAAGAGAGGTGCCCGGTTTGTCTCGTATGCCCGCTTGAATCCTTGGATGTACGCCTGGGCCGACTGCTTCCGCCAGCCCGGGTAGTTGTGGGCGGGTGCCTTCGTGGTCGCGAGGGACTGGTTGGCGAGCATGTTGTAGTCCATCGACAGGACCTCGAAGCCACGGCCGGGGAAAGGTATCTGCTGCAGGGGCAGGTCCCATACGCCCTGGCGCTTGACGGGCCAGACCTGGAGGCCGCCGGGCGAGGAGGCGTCGTAGCGCCAGCCGAGCTCGCGGGCGGTGGGCAGCAGGTTGTCCTGGCCGAGCAGGCAGGGTGTACGGCCGCCGACGAGTTCCTTGTCGTAGTCGAACGGAAGCGACGGCAGGTCGGTCCAGCCGGTGTTGGTGCGCCACTCCTTCACGAAATTCTTGGCCTGGTCGATCTCGCTGCGCCACTGCGCCGGCGTCCAGTTCTTGACCGAGCCGTGGACCTCGCCGCAGAAGTGCCCGTTGAAGTGGGTGCCGATCTCGTGGCCCTCGAGCCAGGCGCGGTGGACGTTCTTCAGGGTCGCCTTGACGTGCTCGTCGGTGAGGTAGCCGATGTCGGAGGCGCCGCGGGGGTTGTTGGGCGGGTTGTAGAGGCGCTTCTTCGACTCGGGCAGCAGGTACAGCCCGGACAGGAAGAAGGTCATGCTCGCGCCGTGCTCCTTGGCGAGGTCCAGGAAACGCGGGAAGAGGCCGTTGCCGACCTCGCCGGCGCCGTCCCAGGAGAACACGACGAACTGCGGCGGGGCCTGACCCGGCTCCAGCGGCTCGGGCTTGGCGGGCTGGTGGGGCTGCTTGCCGGTGTGGGCGGTGGAGCCGTCGCCGATGGGGCGGGCGGTGGGCTTGGGCTTCGCCTTCGCTCCGTCCCGTGCGGAGTCGCCGCCGGAACCGTCGGCGTGGCCGGAGTCGTCCGAGCCCATGAGACCGCCGCATCCGGCGAGCGAGACGGCGGCGGCGGCTCCCGCGCCGAGTCCGAGCATTCCCCTGCGGGAGAGAGAGCGCATGGCATCCCCGATTCGTCACGTCGTGCTGGTCACTCAGTGAGAGGGCGTGAAGAACGGGGAGGTTCCGCTTATTTGCGCAGATTCCGTAACGAAGAAGTCGTAAACGATCAGAAGGGGGCGAAGAGAGAGGCGTACGCGCCTCCCGAACGCCCCGAACGCCCCGAACGCCCCGGGCGCGCTCCCGTCGCGGGGGCACCGCGGCGCCGGGTGCAGCGGGGTGCGCGGCTACCCGGGATTTCCGCCCGGGCAGGCGCGCTTGTCCACACCCTGTTGTCGCGTGCCGCGCCTACGCCCCGAAGGCCTTGGCCTGGCCCTTCACCGGCTTCGCGCCGGCGAGGAGGTGGGCCGGGACCAGGTCGCGGGCCGGTTCGGTGTAGCCGACGGAGACGATCCGGTCGCCCCGGTACGTGAAGGTCGTCAGCGAGGCGAGCGTGCACTGGCGCTTGCGCGGGTCGTGCCAGAGGCGGCGGCGCTCGACGTACGACCGGACTATCCAGATGGGCAGCTGGTGGCTGACCACGACCGCCTCGTGCCCCCGGGCCTTGTCCTTCGCCGCGCCCAGCGCGCTCATCATCCGCACGACCTGGTCCACGTACGGCTCGCCCCAGGACGGCCGGAACGGGTTGACCAGGTGCTTCCAGTTGCCCGGCTTGCGCAGCGCCCCGTCCCCGACACCGAACGTCTTGCCCTGGAAGATGTTGTCGGCCTCGATCAGCCGCTCGTCCGTGACGAGACCCAGCCCGTGCGCCTTGGCGATCGGCTCGGCCGTCTCCTGCGCCCGCTCCAGCGGCGAGGCGACGACGTGCGTCACATCGCGGCCGGACAGGTGCTCGGCGACCCGGTCGGCCATGCGTCGGCCCAGGTCGGAGAGGTGGTAGCCGGGAAGGCGGCCGTAGAGGATGCCGTCCGGGTTCGCGACCTCGCCGTGCCGCATGAGGTGGACGACGGTGATGTCCTCGGCGCTGTCGTTCCGCTGGTCGCTCATGCCCTCGCCTCCGCAGCCGCCCGGGCCGCAGCCGGAAGGGCGTCGGCGATCCGCTGCACGGCCCGCTCGTCGTGCGCGGTGGACACGAACCAGGACTCGAAGGAGGACGGCGGCAGGTAGACGCCGTCGGCGAGCAGCGAGTGGAAGAACGCGGTGAAGCGGAAGGACTCCTGCGTCTTGGCGTCCTCGTAGTTCCGCACGGGCCGGTCGGTGAAGAACACGGAGAACATGTTGGACGCGGTCTGCACCCGGTGTGCGACGCCCTCCTTGGCCAGGGCTCCGGTGACGAGCCCCTGGATCTCCTTCGACACGGCGTCGACCTTGGCGTACGCGGCGTCGTCCAGGAGCCGCAGCTGGGCGAGGCCGGCCGCGGTGGCGACTGGGTTACCGGAGAGGGTGCCGGCCTGGTAGACGGGCCCGGCCGGGGCGAGGTGGGCCATGACGTCCGCCCGCCCGCCGAAGGCCGCCGCGGGGAAGCCGCCGCCCATGACCTTGCCGAAGGTCATCAGGTCGGGGACGACGCCGTCGACCCCGAACCACCCGGCGCGGCTGGTCCGGAAGCCGGTCATGACCTCGTCGGAGACGTAGAGCGCGCCGTTCTCGGAGCAGAGGTCCTTCAGGCCCTGGTTGAACCCGTCGGCGGGCGGTACGACGCCCATGTTGCCCGGGGAGGCCTCGGTGATCACGCAGGCGACCTCGCCGGGGTGCGCCCGGAAGGCCTCGCGGACGGCGTCGAGGTCGTTGTACGGCAGGACGATCGTGTCGCCGGCCTGCGCGCCGGTGACGCCGGGGGTGTCGGGCAGCGCGAAGGTGGCGACGCCGCTGCCGGCCGCGGCGAGCAGCGAGTCGACGTGCCCGTGGTAGCACCCGGCGAACTTGATCACCTTGGTGCGCTGCGTGAAGCCGCGGGCGAGCCGGATCGCGGACATGGTCGCCTCGGTGCCGCTGGAGACGAGCCGCACCTGCTCGAGCGGCCCGACCCGGGCGGTCATCTCCTCGGCGAGCGCGACCTCGCCCTCACCGGGCGTGCCGAAGGATGTACCTCGGGAGACGGCGTCCTGCACGGCGGCGATGACCTCGGGGTGGGAGTGCCCGAGGATCATGGGCCCCCAGGAGCAGACGAGGTCGACGTACTCCCTGCCGTCCGCGTCCGTCAGATAGGGGCCGGTGCCGGACACCATGAACCGCGGCGTGCCGCCGACGGCTCGGAAGGCCCGCACCGGTGAGTTCACGCCGCCGGGCGTGACGGCCGCCGCGCGGTCGAACAGAGCCTGCGAGGCCGGTGCTTCATACGGATATGCCAGTTCACTCATGACCTGCGACTTCTCCGACCTTCTCCGACGCTGTCGGCCTCCGGGTGCCAGTGACCTGTTCAGGGTAGGCCAGGGGAGTGGGCGTGCGGGGCATGGGACAACCGGCCCCGCGCCCGCCGTCGTCTGCGAGACTGGTCCCTGATACACACAGCTCAAACGGCCCGGGGTGGTCGGAGGCTGCGGAGATCCTGCGGGCAGATGTTTCAGCGCACGTTTCGGCGGGCGGCCGTGGGGGAGGTCACTGACACGATGATCGGGTTGCGCGGCGGGGGCGACGCGTTCTGGAAAAGCAGTCGGGTGGAGATATGCATCGCGGTGGCGGACTGGGCGAGGGGACTGATGACCTGGGTCCTCGACGTGCCCGGCGGGGAAGGCACCGACGCGAGGCGGAGGACGCCCAGGAAGCGCGTCGGACACAGGACCGGCCGAGTGAACCGGAGCGGGCCGCCGGACGTACTGAACGCCAGGTGGACGATCTTCGGGCCGGGGGCAGCGGGAATGGTGGTCGGGTGGGGGTGACGTACAAGTACTTCGGTGCGCCCGACGGCGCGACCGCGGCCCGCGTCCCGATCTCGATGCGCCCCGAGGAGCTCGGCGGCGACGAGCTCGGCATGAACGGCATGTTCACGAAGATCAAGCCGGAGACCATGGCGGCCATGGTCCTCACGGGCATCGAGGGCGTCCCCCTGCACAAGGTCCCGCCCCTGGAACTGGTCGTCCTGCACCCCGACTACGCCGTGGTGAAACTCCCCATGACGGTCGTCGACCCCCTGCGCGGCATCGGCGAGGAAGCGGTGGGCGCGGCGGCCTTCATCTGGTCCACGGTCCCGGACCGGGGCGGCCCCCGCGACGCGTTCAACGTCTACCAACTGCTGCACGAGTGGCAGGACTTCAGCCATCGGTTGCATGAGGCGGGGCATCAGCCTTATTGCCTGGTGTGGCCCTGACCTGGGGTTTCAGGGGTTTCGGGCGGGGTTTCTGACCCCGCCCTCGTCATGTGCGGAGAGAGGCCGTCAGGCGGCCAGGGCACATTGAGGGCACATGGGTTTCGCTGTAGACACTGATGTGCCCTGGGTGCCAGGCCGGTCGTCCTCGTCTTCTGCCTCGGCTTCTGTGAAGACGTCGTCGATCGCCTTGCGCGTGCGGGTCTCGCTGGACGGCAGCAGGTGCGTGTACGTCCGCAGCGTGAAGCCCGGTTCCGAGTGGCCGAGGTACTCGGAGAGCGCCTTGATGCTCTCCCCCGCATCGAGGAGCACCGAGGCGTACGCGTGCCGGAGGGCGTGCATGCCGTCTTCCGGAGCCGCCTGGAGGTAGCGCGCCCCGCGCCGGCTGCTGAAGGTGGCCCGCTTCTCCTTCTACGCCTGGATGGCCGGCGAGCAGACCCGCGCCGCCCGCCGGGCCGCCGACGACGCCCTCGCCCACGAGATCACCGTCTTGCACATCGCCTCCCGGTGCACCTACTTCTCAAGGGCCAGGAGGCTCCGTGGGCCGAGTACGGCGCCACCGGCCTCGGCCCGCGCCACCTCGGGCTCCTCCTGAAGGACTTCGACATCAAGGCCGCCACCCTCCGCTTCGAGGGCGGCAGGCAGGCCAAGGGTTTCGCCCGCCTCCGCTTCACCGACGCCTGGGCGCGGTACTGCCCGGAGGCGACAATGCCGACATCCCAGTGCCGCTCGTGCGCTGCCGTGATCGCCGATGAGGATGGTGGCCGGGATGTCGGCAGCGGCAAGCTGCTCGCAGGCGGAGGGGGTGCGGTTGCCGGAGACGCGAACCATGAGCAGCTCACCGCGGACGGCTGCCTTCTTGCGGGCAGGCACGGCGGTGCGCAGGTGGCCGAGGGGAAGGTTGTGGGCGCCGGGCAGGTGGATGGCGACGTATTCGCCGGGGTGCGCACGTCGATGATGGTGTCAGCAGTGAGGGCAGCTGGTGCCGTGGGGATTTTTCCTTGCCCGGTTGGGGTTATCCCTTCTGTAAGATACCCAAGGGGGTATCCCGAAGGAGTGTGGGTTGTGGAACTGGCGATGGCGGCTGAGGAACTGAAGACGGTGGTCAACCGGCTGCGCCGGGCACAGGGCCAGATCGCCGGTGTGATCAAGATGATCGAGGAGGGGCGGGACTGCGAGGACGTCGTCACCCAGCTCGCTGCGGCGTCCCGGGCTCTGGACAAGGCCGGTTTCGCGATCATCGCCACCGGTCTGCAGCACTGCCTGACCGATGCGGACATGGCTGCTTCTGGTGACCGGGAGCAGATGCGTACCCGACTGGAGAAGCTGTTCCTCTCTCTGGCCTGAGCGTAGGTGCCGCGGCATCCGATCACCCGCCTGTTTCCTCAGATGAGCACGACGATCAGCATGAAGGCGGCTACGGCCAGCAGCACGGTGGCAGGGAGCACGCTGAGCCGACCGGCAGGCTGGTGCGGATGTCTGCCTCTCAAAGCGTCGGCACGGCGACCGGGGGATGGTGAGGAAGTCTCCGCCCGCCCGGCCTGGGTGAGGGTACCGGCCCATGCGGGTGTCCTATGGTGGCCCGCAGCCGTCGCCGGAAGAGGAGACGTCTGCGCACGGGTAGCGCGCCTTGGCCGCATGCCTGGCATGTGAAAGGGGAGGGGTCCGGTTCCGGATCCCTCCCGTCTTTTCGGGTGGTTCATCGGTTGCGCAGTGCGGCCAGTGTGTTGTCGAGGTCGGCGGCGCGGGGACGGTTGTGGGGCAGCTTGGCGAGCATGGCGGCCATGCCGCAGGTGTTGGTCAGGGCGGAGAAGACCAGACCGCCCGCGATGCCGGCGGAGAGCAGCTGGAAGGCGGGGTGGATGACGAGCCCGAGCAGCAGGCCGAGCAGCACGATCACTCCTGCGGTGAGCCTCACCTGCCGCTCCATGCCCCAGGTGGCGCGCGAGGCGCCCTGCGGGCGGTGCAGCTCATGGCCGTCGGCCGCCCAGGCGCCGGTGCCTCCCGACAGGGTGGCGGCCCTGACGCCGTTCTCCGCGAGGATCCTGCCGGCGTTCTCGGAGCGGGCACCCGAGGCGCAGACGACCAGGACGTCACCGCGTTCGGCGGCGTGCCGGATGTCGGGCAGTGCGCGCTGGATCTGGTCGAGGGGGATGTTGAGTGCGCCGGGGAGGTGACCGCCGGCGTATTCGCCGGGGGTACGCACGTCGAGGACGGTCAGTTCGTGCAGTCGGGTGCGCGCCTCGTCGGTGGCGAGGGCCGTGGGTGTGGTCATGGCAGATGTCCTTACGGGTGCGGAAGTTGTGGTGGAGCTTGATCTGACGGGAGCCGGGCCGCAGGCGGTGCTGAGATACGCGCGCCGGCCGGAGAAGCTCTCCCGGTCCCTGTTCCTGGGCTGTTGACAGCCCTCGTGTTCAGACGATCACGTCAACGAGCATGAAGGCCGCCACCGCCAGCAGGACGCCGGCGAAGATTTTCTGAAGGGTAGTGCCGGAGATCTTCGTCGCGAGGCGTTTGCCGTCCCAGGCGCCGAGGATCGCCGCTCCGGTGAAGGGGCCGATGATCTCCCAGTGGAGCCCGCCACTGGTGCCGGTGCGAGCGGCAAGCGCGGCGAGTGAGTTGACCGTGATGACGAGCAGGCTGGTGCCCACCGCCCGCCGCATGGCCAGTCCCAGGACGCCCACCAGGGCGGGCACGGCGAGGAATCCCCCGCCGACTCCCAGGAAGCCCGTCACGGCGCCCAGGCC
>NZ_JBEXSH010000351.1:0-8543 GCF_040613555.1 Streptomyces sp. NPDC006265 | reverse complement strand
TCCGCCGCGTCCAGCCGGGCGAGCAGCAGCAGGTCGTCCAGGAGGATGCCCATGCGGGCGGCCTCGGCGCGCAGCCGGGCGAGGTGCCGGTCGCGTTCCTCGGGGGCGTTGGCGGCGGCGTACTGGAAGAGGTCGGCGTAACCGCGCACCGACATCAGCGGGGTGCGCAGCTCGTGCGAGGCGTCGGCGACGAAGCGGCGCAGCCGCTGCTCGGCCTCGGCGCGCACGGCGAGGGAGCCGTCGATGTGCTCCAGCATCGTGTTGAAGGCGGTGCGCAGTTCGTCCACCTCGGGCCCGCCGCCCCGGCCGTCGGCGCGCAGTGGCAGCCGGGCCGCCGATTCGGTCAGGTCGTGCGAGGTGATGCCGTGCGCGGTGGACGCCATGTCGCTGAGCGGCTTCAGGCCCCGGCGCAGCAACCGGCGGCCGAAGACGACCAGCGCGAGGACCGCGAGGGCGAAGGTGACGGCCTGAAGGGTGACCAGTTGCTCGACCGTGTCCTCGATCTCGGCCATGGGGGCGGCACTGACCAGGACCACCCCGGGCTCGACCTCGCAGGCGCGCAGCCGGTAGGAGCCCGCGCCCCTGAGGTGCTCGGTGCGCAGCAGTTCGGTGTGCGCCGCGGTCTGCGCCCGGGCCAGGGAGGTGAAGTCGTCGACGTCCTTCGGCAGATCGGCCGGGTCCTCGGGCCTGCGCAGCTCGGGCGTGCCCTCCGACACGTCGTACACGGCGTAGTACCAGCTGTAGTACTTCTTGCCCGAGAGGGTGCCGTAGTCCGCGATGCTCTTGGACTGGGCGAGCTGGGCGTGGGCGAGCTGGGTGTCGAGCTGAGCCGACAGGTAGTCCCGCATGTACATGGTCAGGGCCGTGCCGACGACGGCGAAGACGACCAGGGACAGGGCGCCGAGGCCGAGGGCCAGCCGGGTGCCGAGCCGCATGCGGCGGTAGGCCCGTCGCAGCCGGGCGATCACTCGGCGGCCTGCCGCAGCACGTACCCGAAGCCGCGCACGGTGTGGATGAGCGGCGCGCCGCCGTCGTCGGTCTCGTCGAGCTTGCGGCGCAGCCGGCTGACGACGAGCTCGACCACGTTGGAGCGGCCGCCGAAGCCGTACTCCCACACGTGGTCGAGGATCTGTGCCTTGGTGAGCACGGTGGGCGACTTGCGCATGAGGTAGCGCAGCACCTCGTACTCGGTCGGGGTCAGCGACAGCAGCCTCGCGCCGCGCCGGACCTCCCGGGTGTCCTCGTCCATCGTGAGGTCGCCGACCCGGAGGACGGACCGCTGGAACGCGGGTCCGGCGCTGCGCCGCAGCACGGTCCGCAGCCGGGCCATCAGCTCCTCCACGGCGAACGGCTTGACCAGGTAGTCGTCGCCGCCCCGGGTGAGGCCGGCGACCCGGTCGGCGACGCCGTCGCGCGCGGTGAGGAACACCACCGGCACCATCGTGCCGGAGGCGCGCAGCCGGTCCAGGACGCCGAAGCCGTCCACACCGGGCAGCATCAGGTCCAGCACCACGATGTCCGGATGGAACTCGGCGGCCCGCTTCAGCGCGTCCTCGCCGGTGTACGCCGTGACCGCCTCCCAGCCCTCGTAGCGGGCGACGGTCGCGACGAGATCGGCGATGGGCGGGTCGTCGTCGACGACGAGAAGTCGTACTTTTTCCACAGGCTCATAGTGCTGCACGGGTCCCGTGCCGCCATAGCCGCGCGCCCCCTCGCCGCGGGATCGATAAAAACTCGAAAGTCGAGCGACAGCTTCCCGACAGCTCCCCCGCGCCAAGCTCGGTGTCCCAGGAGCCGATCAAGGAGCTGCCGACCGTGACGACCGTCCGACAACCCCTCGTGGCGACCCGCCCGGGCGTGCGCCCCTCAGTGGTGGGCCGCACCGGCCTGTACGCGGTGCTGCTGGCGAACGCGGTCGTGGTGGCCGTGTTCTTCGCGCAGGCCGGTTTCGCGTCGAACGCGCTGATCGTGCTGGGCCGGCTGACCGGCCTGTACGCGGCGCTGCTCATGGCGTTCCAGCTGCTGCTGGTGGCCCGACTGCCGTGGTTCGACCGGCGGATCGGCATGGACCGGCTGACGTCCTTCCACCGCTGGACCGGCTTCTCGGTGCTCTGGCTGCTGCTGTCGCACGCCGTGTTCATCGTCTTCGGCTACGCGCGGTCGTCGTCCCTGGACCCGGTGAACCAGCTGGTGGATCTCGCCCAGACCGTCGAGGGTGTGCTGCGGGCGATCGTCGCGCTGGCGATCATCCTCGTGGTCGGCGCGGTCTCGGCCCGTTACGCCCGCCGCCGCCTGGCGTACGAGACCTGGCACTTCATCCACCTGTACACCTACGTGGCCGTGGTGCTGGCGTTCACGCACCAGGTCGCCGCGGGGACGACCTTCGCCTCGTCCCCGGTGGCGACGGCGTACTGGTACGGCGTGTGGGGCGTGGCCCTGGCCTCGGTGTGCGCCGGCCGGCTGGTGCTGCCGCTGTGGCGCAACCTCCGTCACCGGCTCCGGGTGACGGCCGTCGTGCCCGAGAGCGACAACGTGGTGTCGATCTACATCACGGGCCGCGGCCTGGACCGGCTGCCCGCCCGGGCCGGACAGTTCTTCCTGTGGCGGTTCCTGACGAAGGACCGCTGGTGGCAGGCGAATCCGTTCTCCCTGTCCGCCGCCCCCGACGGCCGTACGCTCCGCCTGACCGCCAAGCGGGCCGGTGACGGCAGCGCGGCCCTGCGGCATCTGAAGGTCGGCACCCGTGTGTTCGCCGAGGGCCCCTACGGCGCCTTCACCACCCTGCACCGCACCCGCCCCGACGCCGTACTCATCGCCGGTGGCGTCGGTGTCACGCCGATCCGGGCCCTGCTGGAGGAACTGCACGGCCACGCGGTCGTGATCTACCGGGTCGCGACCGACCGGGACGCCGTCCTCTACGACGAACTGCGCGACCTCGCGCTCGCCAGGGGCGCCGAGCTGCACCTGGTCACCGGCCCGCCCGTGCCCGACCGGCTGGCGCCGCGGGAGCTCGCCCGGCTGGTGCCGGACATCGCCGACCGGGACGTCTACCTGTGCGGTCCGCCGCCGATGATGAACGCCGTCCTCGGCAGCCTGCGCGAGCTGGGCGTCCCGGCGCCGCAGACCCACTTCGAACGCTTCAGCCTGGCCGGATGACGAGGAGACCGTCGTGAAGCGAGCCATACCCGTCCTCGTCCTGAGCGTCGCGGGCCTGATCCCGCTCTGGCGCTACGCCCCGTCGCACGACACCGGGTCGTCCCCGGCCGCCGCGGCGCCCGCCTCGACCCCCTCGGTCTCGTCGTCGGGCGGCACGACCTCCACGGTGGTGTCGGGGTCCACCGTCGACACCGAGAAGGGACCGGTGCAGGTCGAGGTCACCTTCGACGGCGACAGGATCGCCTCGGTGCGGATGCTCCGGCAGCCGGACCATCCGCAGACCACGGCCGCCGTACCGCAGCTGATCGAGGAGACACTCCGGGCACAGAGCGCCGACATCGACACGGTGTCCGGCGCGACCATCACCAGCGACGGCTACAAGGAGTCGCTCCAGGCCGCCATCGACGCGAGGGGCTGAGGGGCATGCGCCGCGTCGAGCACGTCATGGGGTTCCCGGTGTCGGTGCGGATCGACGACGAGGACTTCCCCGGGGCGCCGGTGGACGACCTGTTCGCCTGGCTGCGCGAGGTCGACGCCCGGTTCAGCCCGTTCCGCCCCGACAGCGAGGTGTCACGGCTGGACCGGGGCGAGGTGCGCGAGCCCGGTCCGGCGCTCCGCGAGGTC
Source organism: Streptomyces sp. NPDC006265 (assembly GCF_040613555.1). NCBI lineage: Bacteria > Bacillati > Actinomycetota > Actinomycetes > Kitasatosporales > Streptomycetaceae > Streptomyces > Streptomyces sp. NPDC006265. Next base: position 4,763 of record NZ_JBEXSH010000351.1, on the reverse strand, counting down.
CTGGACCTGTGCGAGGAGTACCGGATCGCGACCGGGGGCGCCTTCGACGTCCGCCTCCCGGGCCGCCGCCTCGACCCCTGCGCCGTGGTGAAGGGCTGGTCGGTGCAGAAGGCAGCGGAGCTGCTGTCGGCGGCCGGTGCGACGCGCTTCTGCCTCAACGCGGGCGGCGACGTGATCGCCTCCGGCGGCCCCTGGCGCGTGGGCGTACGCCATCCCGAACACGCCGACCGGCTCTGCACGGTCCTGGACGTCACGGACCGGGCCGTGGCGACCTCCGCCCGCTACGAACGCGGCGACCACATCCTCGACGGCCGCTCCGGCCGCCCCGCGACCGGCCTGCTCAGCGTGACCGTGGTGGCCCCGACCCTGACGAAGGCGGACACGGTCGCGACGGCGGCGTTCGCCCTCGGCGCGGAGGGCGTCGCGTGGGCGGCGACCCGCGATAACTGCGAGGTGTTCGCGGTGGACGGGGGCAGGCGAGTGCTGCGCAGTGCGGGGTTCCCGGGGGTGGCGGGCCCGGTCGCTGCGGCGTGAGCCGGTGGCGCCGGTCAGCCGTCCGGCAGGTCCTCCAGCAAGCCGGACGGCGGTACGAAGAACAGGCTTCCGGTGACCGCGCACGAGTAGTCCAGCAGCGGGTCGGGGCCCGAGCCCGGCCCGCCCAGGAACATCGTGCGCAGCATCGCCTCGGGAATCCCGGGGGTGCGCGCGTAGGCCACGAAGTAGGTGCCGAACTCCCCGTGCCCGGGCTTGCCGAGCGGCGTCGCCGACCGCACTGTCCTCTGCCCCGGGCCGTCCGGGCCGAGGACGGGTGTCGACGTCCTTGTGCGAACCGGGCGCGTCCCGTTCCAGGTTGGTGAGCTTGGTGCGGCCTATCACCTTCTCCTGCGCCTCGACGGCGGGGGCGTCCCACGCGTCCACGTCGTGCAGGTACTTCTGCACCAGCGCGTAACTGCCGCCCCGGAAGGCGGGATCCTCCTCCCCGACCAGCGCCGCGTCGGCGGCGGCCTGCCCGACCGGGTTCTCGGTGCCGTCGACGAAGCCGAGCAGGTTGCGCGAGTCGAAGTAGGAGAATGCCTGCGTCTCGTCGCCGCACGGTGACGGCGCCGCGCAGCCGCCGCACCAGCTCGGTGGGTGTGCCAGTGCCAGTACTCGATCATCGAGGCGCCGCGGGAGATCAGCGCCCAGACGGCCTGGCCCCACTGGCCGTCGTAGGCGGGGCGGTTGTCCCACGGCCCGCCGATGGCCTGGGCGTCGGTCTCGGTGACCGGGAAGGGCTCCTGGCGTGAGTTCGACGCCCTCCCGAGGCTGACCACGGACACGTCCGCGGTCAGCCGCAGCGGGGTGCCTGTCGTCGATCGGCTCGGACGGCACGATTCCGTCCACGCCCTGCTCCAGCAGCGCGTCCACGGCGACGGAGACCCGCTGCCCCGCCAGGGTGCTGGCCAGGGCCACGGAGTAGCCGGCCCGCTGCATCGCCCGCTCAAGGGCGATGAGCAGGGTCGAGGGGCCGTAGAGCGAAGTGCCCAGCGATACCACGCCGATGCGCCGGTAGCGGCCGAGGAACAGGTCGCGTGCCGCGGTGTTGGGGCGGTAGTCCAGGTCGCGGACTTGCCCTCAGCATGCGGTCGCGCACCTCGGGGCTGACGTGCGGTTCGCCGTTGACGACCCGCGACATGGTCTTCTGCGACACCCCGGCGACGCGGGCGGCCTCCGTCATCCCGGGTCCACGTCGCCCACCGGCGGCTCCGGTCGTCGTCCAGGAGTTCGCGCGTCACCCACTCCTACAACATCCGCACCGGTTAACCTCGTAGGTCGCCGAAGGTTAACGGGGGTTACCCATGGTGAACGCCGATCGCACGCCGCCGGACTGTCCCGGGGGCCACGACGGCATGCCGGAGAGCGACGCCGGGCGCCATCTCCAGAACCAGCTCGAGATCCTCATTCAGGACTTCCGCAGGAGCACCGAACCGCCGATGCCGGTCTTCGTCGTGCACGCGCAGGAGAGCCGGGACGACGACGCGGTGGCCGGGCTGGTCCGGCAGCTGCACGCGGGCCAGGAAGCACACGGCACGCGCTGCGCGGTGACCCAGGACGCCTACGAGGGCTCCACGGAGGTGCGCCGGGCCGCGGCCCTGGTGCGGGCGCTGAGCGACCCGCGCAAGTGGGGCGGCCCGAAAGCCCTCTACCGGCGCTACGCGTTCCCCCGGCTGCGACTGGTGCACGCCATCGACGACGCGGTCGCGGCACTCGGCGACAGCTGGCCGTCGCCCGCCCCGGACAGCCCCGAGGCCGGGCAGGACCAGCGGCAGCGACTGCTGAACGAGCTGGCGCAGCAGCGCTGGCGGCCGAAGAACACCGCGCGCTGGCGCTCGGGCCTGCCGCTGTTCGACATGGCGCACATCCTCCCGGCGAGCCTCGTGACCGTGCTCGCCGCGCTGCTGGCCCGCAGCGAGTGGTACGTCGCGGTCGGCGCCGGTCTGGGCTTCCTGCTGCTGCTGACGGTCCTCAACTACGTCCTGCCGGGGCGGGCGCCGATCTTCCTGTGGCTGCGCCGGGAGAGCCGCTGGTTCATGACGACGACCTTCCTGAGAGCGGCGGACCAGGAGGAGTCCACCGAGGTGTCGCTGCTGCGGCCGGCGCGCTCCTGGAAGGCGATCGCGGCCCGCGCCTACGACGTGGCCGAGGCGCTCACGGCGGGCGGCGACTTCCACCTCCAGCTGTGCGTGCTGGCGCTGCGCGAGGACCTGCGGGACAACCACCGGCGATGGAGCTGGGATCTGCGCGGCTTCAAACGACCGCGCCCGCCGATGCTGTTCCTGCCCCACGCGGATGACCGCAACGGCGGCGTCGAGCTGATCCGGGCCATCAGCGACGTCCGCAGCCGGCGCAGCGAGCTCGACCCGCTGCTGGTGGTCGCCGCGGTGCGCACCCACGACGTGGAGCGCCTGGAGCGCAGTGTCGTCCAGACGGCGCCGGCCCCGGACGCGACGCCGCCCACGTTCGGCGTGCGGCTGCGCACCTGGTACCGGGAGTGGGGCCGCAACCTGCGCGCCGAGCAGTCACCCAGCCGGGAACGGTCCGTCCTGCCGTGGGTGATGAAGATCCCGCTGCCGCATGACCAGTTGGGGCCTCTGGAGGAGGGCCGCCACCATCTGCGGGCCTCCGCCCGGCCGACGCTCGCCCGGCTGGTGTGGGCCCTGCACACCCTGGTCCTGGTGATCGCCCTGCTGTCCGCGGCCACCGTCATGCGGGCCGACGCCCTGCACGACCGGTACTGCTCGGCGTCCGTGCTGACCGCCAACCGGGACACCCGGCGCGAGCGGGCACCCGACGGCCGCACCGAGTGCATCGGCATAGCGACGGACGGACTCCGGTTCGCCGACTGGCTGCCCGCGCCCGAGCCGGGCGACGACGTCAAGGCGCTCACGGCCGCCGACGAGACGCCCTGGACGGTGGCCGACCTGGAGGACCTCATCGCCCGGCAGAACGCGGACGTTCTCGACGGCACGTACGTCACCGTCGTCTACGCCGGGCCGCTCAGCGCCGACACCGCGGCCGGCTCCTCCCTCGTGAAGGGCGCCGAGGAACTGGCCGGCGTGTATCTGGCTCAGGCCGTCATCAACGAGAACTCCAGCGTGAAGCTGCGCGTCCTGATCGCCAACGGCGGCGTGGACCTGGGCCACCAGGAGGAGATGGCCACGTCGATCGCCGCTTACGCCGCCCACGACCCGACCGTGGTGGGAGTCGTCGGCACCGGCCGCGACCTGAAGTCGAGCCGGGCGACGACCCGCACCCTGATGGAGGCCGGCCTGCCGGTCGTCTCGGGCACGAACTCCGCGACCTATCTGCCCCGCGAGTTCGCCAACTGGTTCAGCCTGGCCGCCACGGACGAGTGGCAGACCCGTCAACTCGGACTGATCGCAGCCCAGTTGCGCACCCCGGACCGGCGGCAGTACGCCCTCGTCCTGGCCCGCGACACGGCGAAGACCGACGACCTCTACACCGCCGAACAGGCGCGCTACGGCCAGGGGATGCTGCGCAGGCAAGGCTTCACCCCGCTCCCTCAGCGCCGCTACACGCTGACCGGCGGCAAGCCCGAACTCCGCTCGCACGCCCAGGAGATCTGCCGGGGCAGCCGGGTCCCCTCCGTCATCTACTTCGCGGGCCGGGTGGAGGACATCGACCCCCTGATGACCCAGCTGGGCACCGAGCCGGGCTGCGCCGGGAAGCCCCTGGCCATCCTCACCGGCGACGACCTGTCCAAGGCCGACTTCGCCGGCGGCGGCCAGTCCGTCGCGCCGAAGGTCACGCTGTACCACGCGGCCCTCGCGGAGCTGCACAAGGCCGCCTCCGGAACGGCCTTCTACCTGGACGCCGCCGAGCACCTGCCGGGACTGCGGGGCCACCGCCTGCGCTACGACAGCCCCGCCCTGGCCAGTGGCCAGACGGCCCTCGCCCATGACGCGACCCGCGCCCTGTTCTGGGCGGCCACCCGGGGCGACCGGCCGCAGAGCCGTGCCTCGACGTGGGTGAACCTGCGCAACGTCAAGATCGAGGGCATGGCCACCGGCACCATCGACTTCACCGGCGCCCCGCTGTACGGCGACCGCACCGGGCACAGCATCGTCCTCAAGGAGGTCCGCCGCGCCTACGACGGCACGTCCGCACCCCGCGTGGTGTGCCGGCGCACCGCGGGGGACACGGCACCCCTCACGCAGAAGGAGTGCCGGATCCGCCGCTGAGCACGGCCCTCCGGAAGGCGA
>NZ_JBEXSH010000350.1:0-8550 GCF_040613555.1 Streptomyces sp. NPDC006265 | reverse complement strand
TCGGCGAGCCGTCGGCGCCGGACGCGGGTGGTCCGGGTGCGGTGTCCCTGGCGGAACGCGCCAAGCTGCTCGGCACGCTGGGCGCCGCCGAACGGGCCGAGTGGGTGGCCGGCTTCATCGCCGCGCACGGACTGTCCGAGGCCTTCCAGCTGCTCGGGGTGTGCGCGGTGCCCTGGGCGGCACCGCTCGGCCGGGCGGTGGTGGACGCGCTCAACATCGCTCGGGACGCGGGGAGTTATCCATGGAGTTTCAGCGGAGTCATGGGCCTGGCCGAGCGCTGCCTCGATCCGTCGGAGGCTTCCCGGCTCGACGCCCTGCTGGCCGTGCCCGACGAGTCGGAGAACGCGTCGCCGGGGGCCGGCGGCTACTGGGCGGAGGCCTTCCAGCGCCTGGTCACGACCCTGCGTCTGCGCGCGGCGATGACCGAGGAGCTGGAAGCGGCATGACCTCCGTCCGCGCCTTCGGCGAGGCGCGCCACAACCCGCTGTACGACGGGCTCCGTGCGGCATCCGGCAACAGGCACCCACCGGCAGCCGGCCGCTTCGGAGGACACCGACGGCCTGGGCGGCCGCGAGAGACAGTCGTCGCGTCCCGCCGGACCGACGGCGCACCCTCCTCGGCCGGACAAAATAGCCCGGGCCGGACCGCCGGAGTCCTACGCCTGCGCAGGCTGGCGGGCGTTCGTCCGGACCCAGTCCACGATCGACGCCGTCGTCGCACCCGGCGTGAAGATCTCCGCGACGCCCTTCTCCTTCAGCGGGGCAATGTCCGCCTCAGGGATGATCCCGCCGCCGAAGACCAGGATGTCCTCCGCGTCCCGCTCCTTGAGCAGTTCGATCACCGCCGCGAAGAGCGTGTTGTGCGCTCCGGAGAGGATGGACAACCCGATCGCGTCGGCGTCCTCCTGGATCGCCGTGTCGACGATCTGCTCGGGAGTCTGGTGGAGGCCGGTGTAGATGACCTCCATACCGGCGTCGCGCAGGGCCCGCGCGATCACCTTGGCCCCGCGATCGTGGCCGTCGAGCCCCGGCTTGGCCACCACCACGCGGATCGGACCGGCTGCCACACCCATCACTGCCTCCATGAAGCGACTACATCCATCCGTATCGACAAGTACCGCACACATCGGGCAAGCCGTACACGCCGCACCGCACGGACACCCCGCCCCGAACCGGCGGGCAAGTGAACGAACGTTATCTCCAGGATCCCGCAACCGGCAGTTTCACGGTGGAGAGCGAGGGGGAAATCACACGATGGGACAAGCGCAAGGGGAGCCGCACCGAGGTTGCCGTCACGCCGCATCCACCAGGCACCGCGGCGGTGCGGCATCTCGGCGAAGACACACAGGGCAAGCACCGCACGTACAGCACGCAGGGCAGACACAGCGCACCAGCGGGGGACCTCGTCACCCCACCGATCGGGGACCCCCGTCGCACCACCGGCGTCACACACGCCACACGCCGCGCTCTGCCCCCGCAGCTCACGCCGCTCTTGCGGTCATCGCCGGCCGTCTTCGCAGCTGCTTTCCACGAGGGCGCACGGGGGGCGGAGGCGTCCTCCCGCGTGCCGACAGGAGGTCGGCCATGAAGGTCACCAGGGCTGCTCTGCCCTTTCTTCCGTTCTGCGAGCGCCTGCTGCCGGGCAGGCCGGCGGGACTCTCCCTGGCACTCCTGAAGGCCACCGCCCTGGAGATCGCGATACTGGCCGGGCATCTCCTCCTCTACCCGTCCGGCATCACCCAGGAGCGGCGCGCCCCCGTCCCGGCCCTGCCCGCGGACGGCGCCGCCCAACTGCCCACGGAGGCAAAGCCGCCGGTTCTGCTGCTGCACGGCTTCATCGACAACCGCTCGGTCTTCGTCCTGCTGCGCCGCAGCCTCGCCCAGCACGGCAGGCAGCAGATCGAGTCCCTCAACTACTCGCCGCTGACCTGCGACATACGCGCCGCCGCCGAGCTGCTCGGCCGACGCATCGAGGAGATCTGCGAGCGCACGGGGGCCGGGCAGGTCGATGTCGTCGGGCACAGTCTCGGCGGCCTGATAGCGCGTTACTACGTGCAGCGGCTCGGCGGCGACGCACGCGTGCGGACCCTTGTCACGCTCGGCACGCCGCACTCGGGAACCCGAGTGATGCCCGTGGCCGACGCGCACCCCATCGTGCGCCAGATGCGCCCCGGCTCACCGGTGCTCGAGGAGCTCACTCTGCCCGCCCCTGACTGCCGTACGCACTTCGTCGGCTTCTGGAGCGACCTGGACCATGTCATGGACCCGCCGGAGGCGGCCTGCATCGACCATCCCGATCTGACGGCGCAGAACGTGCGCGTGACCGGCATCGGCCATCTCGCCCTGCCTGTGCACCCCGCCGTCGCCAACGGCATACGGCAGGTCCTCGACACGGCCCACGCGGGTGAACCGTCCACCGAACACACCGCCGGTCTGACAGTCGCCTGAGACTCGTCATACAGCGATCACTCGGCGCCACAGTATCGATCAAGCTCGAACAAACTTCGAACACAGGGCCAAACCCGTGCCCGCCGTCCGCCAAAACACGGCCGAATGCCCGTTTCCTGCGCACGCGAAACCTGCCGAAGATTGTCGTGCCCGCGTACCGCCGGGTACAGTCGCCGCACTGCTCTGGCAGCCCCTGTTGTCGAGGCGAAAGAGAAGTTGGTGAACGACCGTCACCCGTCGGGGACCATGACCCCGGCTCCGGCTTCCGACGCCGCCTCCGCGCACTACGCGTCGTACGGCACCCAGGAAGCCCAGCACGGCGACTTCACCACGTGCGGCGACTACACCGCCACCGGTTTTGACGCCACCGGTGCCCAGGTCACCGGTACCCACGGTGCCGGTTTCGACGCCACCGGGCACGCCACCGCGAGCTTCGCGACCGACCCCCTCTTCGGCGACATGCCGGGCCGCGGGCAGGACACGGGCAATTACGACACCGGCCACTGGGCCACCGGCACGCACGAGAACGTGCACTACGACGCCTACGCGGCCCAGCACCACGCCTCCTACGACACCGGCGTCTACGACACGACCTCCTGGACGGCCGAGCAGCAGCCGATGTCGGCGATCCCCTCCCAGGCGCCGTCTCCCGACGCCACCGGGCAGTGGGACGCCGGTTCCTGGCTCCAGCCCGACCAGGCCGGCAGCCCCGCCGACCACACCCAGCAATGGGAGTGGGGCACGCAGACCTTCGACACGGGCGCCTACGACGCGACGCAGTGGAACTCCGACGGCACCGCCGCACCGGCCCCCGACGCGTACGAGCACCCCGCCGAAACCTTCGACCAGCTCGAGACCGCGACCTTCGACCAGGTCACGTACGACGAATCCGCCGGGACGGACTACCGCGACCCCGCCGCGGACGGCGGTGAGCCGGCCGCCCCCGGCGAACTGCCCGTCGTCGCCCCGCTGCTGGACGGCGCGGAGGACGTCACTCCGGCCCCGTCCTCCCGGGCGGCCTCGCGCGCCGGGTCCCGCTCCCGCCGCCGTACGCCCCCCAAGCGCTCGGCGCTGATGACCATCGCGGTGCCCTCGGCGTGTGTGATGAGTGTCGCCGGGATCGCCGCCGCCTCCGTCGGCACGTTCTCCGACGACGGCGCCGCGCAGGCGCAGACGACCGCGGCGGACGCGCAGCCGGTCAAGCCGGCCGCCGCCAACAACAAGCTGGACACGCAGTTGCAGAGCCTGTCCGCCGGCGCCGACGACTTCGCCGACCGGGCCAGCCGTACGCAGGAGCGCATCGACCTCAAGGCCCAGCAGGCGGCCGAGAAGAAGAGGGCGGCGGAGGAGGCGGCCCGCAAGGAGCGGCTGCGCCCCAAGTTCGCCCTGCCGGTGGCGCGGCACGGACTCAGCGCCTACTACGGGCAGTCCGGCATCAACTGGATGTCCCTGCACACCGGCATCGACTTCCCCGTCTCGTACGGCACGACCGTGATGGCCGCGACCGACGGCACCGTCCGCACGCAGTGGAACAGCGCGTACGGCAACATGCTGATCCTGACCGCGAAGGACGGCACGGAGACGTGGTACTGCCACCTCTCCACCTACACGGTCCCCTCGGGTACGACCGTGAAGGCCGGCGATCCGATCGCGCGTTCCGGCAACTCCGGCAACTCCACCGGCCCGCACCTGCACTTCGAGGTGCGCCCGGGCGGCGGCTCGGCGATCGACCCGCTCCCGTGGCTGCGCAGCCACGGCATCGACCCGACGTAGCGTCCCGGCAGCCGCCGTCCCCGCCCGTATCGAGTAACGCCCCGGCAGCCCCCGCCCGCGTCGAGCGCGCAGGGGCCCACCGGGTCACCTCACGCCGCTACAGCTTCTCTACCGGCGCGTACCGCAGCAGCAGCCGCTTCGGCTTGGTGTCGCCGAAGTCGATCGTCGCCTCGGCGTTGCCGCCCGTGCCCTTGACCCCGACGACGGTCCCGAGCCCGAACTGGTCGTGCGTGACCCGGTCCCCGACCGCCAGGGACACCACCGACTTCTCGGCGGTGCGGCGCGTGGCGAAACCGGAGGCGCCCGACGCCGACGAGCGCGAGCGGGACGACGACAGCGAGGCCGCCACCGCCGAGACCGGCCCGGAGGACGCGGGGGCGGTCGCTCCCGTCCGCTTCCACTCCACGTGGGTCGGCGGGATCTCCTCCAGGAAACGGGAGGGCGGGTTGTAGGAGGGCTGGCCCCAGGCGCTGCGCAGCGTGGACCGGGTCAGGTAGAGCCGCTCCCGCGCACGGGTGATGCCGACGTAGGCCAGGCGCCGCTCCTCCTCCAGCTCCTTGGCCTGGCCGAGGGCGCGCATGTGCGGGAAGACGCCGTCCTCCATGCCGGTCAGGAAGACGACCGGGAATTCGAGGCCCTTGGCGGTGTGGAGTGTCATCAGGGTGATGACGCCGTCGCCGCCGTCCTCGTCGGGGATCTGGTCGGAGTCGGCGACCAGCGCGACCTGTTCGAGGAAGTCGGACAGGGTGCTCTGCTCCTCCTCGCCGCGCTCCTGCTCGAACTCCATTGCGACGGCCGCGAGTTCCTGGAGGTTCTCGATCCGGGTCTCGTCCTGCGGGTCGGTGGAGGCCTGGAGCTCGGCGAGGTAGCCGGTGCGCTCCAGGACGGCCTCCAGCACCGTGGCCGGTCCGGCACCGGACTCGACGATGGTGCGGAGGTCCTCCATCAGCGTGTTGAACCGCTTGACGGCGTTGGTGGAGCGCGCTGCCATGCCGTAGGCCTCGTCGACGCGCTTGAGCGCCTGCGGGAAGCTGATCTTCTCCCGCTGGGACAGGGCGTCGATCATCGCCTCGGCGCGGTCGCCGATGCCCCGCTTGGGAACGTTGAGGATCCGGCGCAGCGGCACCGAGTCCTCGGGGTTGGCCAGCACGCGCAGGTAGGCCAGGACGTCCCGGACCTCCTTGCGCTCGTAGAAGCGGACGCCGCCGACGACCTTGTAGGGCAGGCCGACGCGGATGAAGATTTCTTCGAAGACACGGGACTGGGCGTTGGTGCGGTAGAAGACGGCGACGTCGCCGGCCTTGGCCTCGCCGGCGTCGGTGAGGCGGTCTATCTCTTCGGCGACGAACTGGGCCTCGTCGTGCTCGGTGTCGGCGACGTAGCCGGTGATCCGGGCGCCGGTGCCCGCGTTGGTCCACAGGTTCTTGGGGCGGCGGGACTCGTTGCGCTCGATGACCGCGTTGGCGGCGGTGAGGATCGTCTGCGTGGAGCGGTAGTTCTGCTCGAGCAGGATCGTCGTCGCGTCCGGGTAGTCCTCCTCGAACTGGAGGATGTTGCGGATGGTCGCGCCGCGGAAGGCGTAGATCGACTGGTCGGCGTCGCCCACCACGCACAGCTCGGCGGGCGGGACCTCGGCCTCGGGCGGTACGTCGACGGCGTGCTCGGAGGTGCCGACGAGCTCGCGGACGAGGGCGTACTGGGCGTGGTTGGTGTCCTGGTACTCGTCCACCAGCACATGGCGGAAGCGGCGGCGGTAGTGCTCGGCGACGTCCGGGAAGGCGCGCAGCAGGTTGACCGTCGTCATGATCAGGTCGTCGAAGTCGAGGGCGTTCGCCTCGCGCAGCCGCGACTGGTACATGACGTAGGCCTGGGCGAGGGTCTTCTCGAAGCCGTCGGTGGCCTGGGCGGCGAAGTCCTCCTCGTCGATCAGCTCGTTCTTCAGGTTGCTGATCTTGGCGCTGAAGGACTTGGGCGGGAAGCGCTTGGGGTCGAGGTCCAGGTCGCGGCAGACCAGGGCCATCAGGCGCTTGGAGTCGGCGGCGTCGTAGATCGAGAAGGAGGAGGTGAAGCCGAGTTTCTTGCTCTCCCGGCGCAGGATGCGCACGCACGCGCTGTGGAACGTCATGACCCACATGGCGTTGGCCCGCGGGCCGACGAGCTGCTCGACGCGTTCCTTCATCTCGCCGGCGGCCTTGTTGGTGAAGGTGATCGCGAGGATCTGGCCCGGGTGCACGTCCCGCTCGGCGAGCAGGTGGGCGATGCGGTGCGTGAGCACACGGGTCTTGCCGGAGCCGGCTCCGGCCACGATGAGCAGCGGGGAGCCGGAGTGGACGACGGCGGCACGCTGGTTGTCGTTCAGCCCTTCCAGCAGCGCGGCGGAGTCGATCACCGGGCGGGGGGCGCCGTCCCGGTAGTAGGCGTCCCGGTCCGGGGGCGCGTCGAACTTCCCGCCGAACAGATCGTCCGGAATCGGCTCCGGTACGTGATCGTCCTCGGGTGGCGGCGGGGGCTCGTCGGCCGGGCCCCGCTGGGCCTGGAGGTTCGCCAGGAAGTTGTCGTCAAAGAGGCTGCTCATCGCTCTCCGAGTCTAGGGCGCCCCACTGACAGCCCGCCGCCGCCCTGAGAACATCGCCCCGCACCCGGGCTCCCGCCGACCGCCCGGCGGCGCAATGTCGCCCTCCATGACCGCATGATCACGGCCTGCCACACCCTCTGCAATTGGGGATGACTCGTGACCAATCCCCCGCGATCGCTCACTGTCGGCAACGTTCATGAGTGAGGTCACGAAAATGTATCGGGCATATCGCCCATCAACCTTCACAGGGGCCACACGAGTTGGCTACGGTGCGACCAGGCCGCATGACCCCCACCGGCGAACGTCGCCGGGCCGCGCGGCCTCCGCCGAGTCCGGTGTGCCGCAGCGGCAGCCGGAGCCGGGGACCCAACCGTGAACCTGGGGTGAATCGGCCCGCCTCCCTGCGCGGAGACGGCCGTAGGGCAAACCTTCCGAACCACCCGCCCGAACCCGACAGCTAACTCGGTAGGCGGAACGTGGAAGGAGTCGCCTCCCTTGGCGTCGCACCGCAAGTCGCGTCCTACGGGTACGCGCGTGGCAGGCATACGGACCCCCGCCCTCGCAACGGCGGCCCTCACCTCCGTGGCCCTGCTGTCCCAGTCGGCCAACGCCGCCCCCGAGGCCGACGACAAGCCCAGCCTGGAGGAAGTCGAGAAGAAGGTCGACGACCTGTACCGCCAGGCCGAGTCGGCGACCGACAAGTACAACGCGGCCAAGGAGAAGACCGCGAAGCAGCGCAAGCACGTCGACACCCTCCTCGACGATGTCGCCGAGCGCACCCAGAAGCTCAACGAGGCGCGCGAGGAGCTGGGTTCCTTCGCCTCCGCCCAGTACCGCACCGGCGCCGCCGCCCCGGACACCGCGACGTTCCTGCTCGCGGACACCCCGCAGGACTACTTCGACCAGACCCAGCTGATGGACCGGATGACCGGCCGCCAGAAGGTCGCGGTCGACGACTACGTCACGCAGCAGTCCGAGACGATGAAGAAGCGCCAGGAGGCCACCGAGAGCCTCGAGACGCTCACCGACTCGCAGCACGGCCTGAAGACGGCCAAGGCCACCGTCCAGCGCAAGCTCGCCGACGCGCGCGAGCTGATGTCGAAGCTGACCGCCGAGGAGAAGGCCCGGCTGGCGGCGATCGAGCGGGAGAAGCGGGCGGAGGCCGCCCGCAAGGCCGACGAGCTGGCCCGGCAGCAGGCCGCACAGCAGAAGGCGCAGGACGAGGCCGCCCAGCAGCAGGACAGCGGGTCCTCCTCGTCCGGCTCGTCGGACTCCGGCTCGTCGACGGCCCCGGCCGACTCCTCGTACGCCACCAAGGCCGACAAGGCGCTCGCCTTCGCCCGCGCCCAGATCGGCAAGCCGTACGTGTGGGGCGCGGTCGGTCCCGGCTCCTACGACTGCTCCGGCCTCACCCAGGCCGCCTGGAAGGCCGCGGGCGTCACCCTGCCGCGCACGACCTACGACCAGGTGAACGTCGGTACCACGGTCCCGCTCTCCCAGGCCCAGCCCGGTGACCTGGTCTTCTTCTACGACGACGTCACCCACGTCGGGATCTACATCGGCAACGGCATGATGATCCACGCCCCGAAGCCCGGCACGTACGTGCGCGAGGAGTCGATCTTCTACGACGGCGAGTCGGCGATCCACAGCGTGGTGCGCCCGGCCTGAGAAGTCCGCCACGATTCTGAGGGGCACGCGCGCGTGCCCCTCTCGTAACCCGCGCGGCGCTCTCTAGCATCGGCGCTATGTCCGGTC
>NZ_JBEXSH010000349.1:0-8553 GCF_040613555.1 Streptomyces sp. NPDC006265 | reverse complement strand
GTCAGGCGCCTCGTGCTCCGGCGTCGAGGGTTTCCGCCGCGCTGAGTGCCGCCAGGACCTGGGCCTGCCCGTCGGCCAGGGGCAGGCTGCCGGCGGTGACCGCCTCGGCGATCCTCGCCGCGTGTTCCAGCGCGATCGCCACGCCGGTCGGTTCCCGGTGCGCGGTCAGCAACTCGTGCCCCGCGCGCAGCGCGGCCGCGAGGTCGCCGTCGTGGTCCTGGGGACCGTTTGTGGTCAACGGCACCAGCCACAGGGCGGCATGGGACTGCACGATCTGGGTGTAGGGGCGGTAGTCGGTGACCGTGCCGCACCGTCCGCCGGCCCCCTTGGCGCTGCGCCGTCCGGGCCAGTTGCTCGCCAGCCAGCGGTGGCGTCGGCAGACCTCCAGCCGGTAGTCCACCGACCGGTCGCGTGCGCGGACGCGGCGTTCGATGACGACGGTCGACGGCTCGGTGCACGTGGTGATCTGGCGCAGGACCGGCACAGCGGTAGCCCCTCCTGGTCGCGGGTGAGGCTCTGATCATGACCAGTGGAGGGCAGGGCCAGCGTCCAGGATCGGACGCTACGACTGTGACCCGACTCTCATCCGCCGACCGGGGTGTGAGGCTGCGCGTCGCTCCCCGTGCCGCCCGGAGAGGCCGGGTGCGCCTCGTCGGCGTTCACCCAGACTCCCTCGGCGACCTGGTAGGACCCCGTCAGCTTCTCTCCGTCGGGCAGCCCGTTGGGGAAGATCCAGAATCCGCTCTCTCCCCGGTAGGCACCTGCGGCCTCGCGGGCCCGCTCGGTCTCGAAGGCCTGGCGGACGGTACTGCACAGCGTGCACGGGCATGCGGCCGGCCGCTCGGCTGCAACCCACGCCTCGTACAGTTCCTGCCCTCTGTCCGCGGGCAGTTCCCGAGCGATGGCGACCGCTTGGAGCATGGCGTCCCACCGGGCGGCTTCGGCCGCCGACGGCTCGACGGCTCGACGGTGCCGGCGAGGGTCCGGTGGCTGTGCTCCTGGTGGACGTGGCAGAAGTCGCGTACGGACATGCCGCGAGTCTGGCCCGCTGGGGACCGGCGGAGCCAGGGGTTTGCGGAAACTTGCGCGCAATGGGTTCCGCGGCGTCACGGCCGACCGGGTGAGGGGGTCACGCCCGGACGTCGCCGGGGGTCATGTCGTCCCGGATTCGCACGTAGCGCACCGGGTGACGGTGCCGGCCCAGGTCGAGAGCGGTGTCGGTTTCGACCTCGGCGACGAGGTCGGGCGCCACGGGGTGGAAGACCAACGCCTCCTTCACTCCCCACCCGGCCGAGAAGGTCCGGCCCCACCAGGGATGCTCCGCTCCCGCCGGCCGCAGGGCGGCGCCCAGCTCGACGGCCGCCTTGCGGGGCAGCGGCGTGGAGCGGGCGACCAGGCGCAGCCGGCCCGCCGCGTCGAGCCGGCCGAGCAGGAGACTTCGGGGCGCGGCCACGGCGCCGGTGACCGCGCCGATGATCCCTTCCATCGTGAGGCGGGTCCGCAGCTTCATCCACCCGCGCTCTCCGGGCCGGTATCGCGAATCCGGGTCCTTGATCATTATCCCCTCGATCCCGGCCGCTCCCCAGGCCGGGTCCAGCCAGCCGAGGGCGAGCTTCCGGTCCAAGGTCTGCGGGCACAGCGCCCACGGTGCTGTCAGCCGGCGACCGGCGAAGAGGTCCTCCAAGGCGTCCCTGCGCCGCCACAGCGGCTCATTGAGGAGAACAGCACCGGACATCTCGAGCACGTCGAAGACGATCAGGTGGGCCGGCCGTTCCAGCGCAGCCCGCCTGGCGGTGGCACCCCGGCGCCGGGCTCGTTCCTGCAGCGCGGTGAAGTCGAGCCCGTCCGCTCCCACCGTGACCAGCTCGGCGTCGAGGACCGCTTCGACGCCGAGCGCGGCCGCGGCCGCGACGAGTTCAGGGAACGCACCGCCCAGATCCGCGCCCCGCCTGGACTGGAGGAATGGCTTGGGGCTGGCGAACACCAGCACACGGAACCCGTCGGCTTTCTGCTCGAACAGCGCGGGCCTGGCCCCCGCAGGCGGCAGTGCGGTGACGGAGCGGGCGAGCATCGGCTCGATGGGCGGGGACAGGTGCACCCTCCACTCCTACGCCCCGCGCGTCCCACTCGCCCGTCGTGCTCGGGCCGCCAGCACGGCGCTCCAGGGAGAACAGATCCTGCACTCTCGCCCCGGGCGGCGCACGATGCGGGGTCCCATCCGCACGCGTCCCGCTGAAGGGAGGGCTGCCGGGGCCGCGGCGTGCCTGCTCCCTCGGGGAACGACGGGTCCTTGGCCTGCGGCGAAGGGTCAGTCCTGACGCCACGGCTCTCGGGCGCCGCGCCGACTCGAAGAAGAATTCGAACACCTGATTGAATTGCGTCATGGAGCAGCACATCTATCCCCCCGACCTCGTCCAGGCGCAGATCGCCTTTCTCCGCGCCTACCGGGCGCTCGCGGCCGACCCTCGCGCCTTCACCACCGTGCGGCGCCGCCAGCTGCTGCACCTGTCCGCCCGGGTCCTGTTCCACCCCTACTGGGCGGGAACCGTCGGCAGAGCCCGCCTTGAGGGCCTGCGGCGGCAGGCCCGGACGCTGGAGCAGACCCCCGCCGCCTAGCCCGGTGAACGACCGTCCCGGACCTCTGCCTGCCCGGATACTGCTCGTCCTACCCGACGAGCAGACCGTGGAGGTACGTCTGCACGAGAGGTTCCAAAGCGCCCAGGGACACCCGTGGCGCTACCGCATCGGCATGCCCTCGTGGGTGACCACGCAGGACGGCGTCGAAGCTGCCGAGTACACGGTGTGGGTCACCGACCGGCAGCTGAGGCCGATCGACGGAGTCGACCTGTCGAACGTCCCGAACCGCCGAGACCCCAGGACCATGCCTCCGCCCAGGCCGACCGGATGGATCGTCCGGCCCGCCGGCCGCCGCGGCACGGTCGTCCACGACGCCGTCTGCCCGGCAGCTGCCGGAGGCGGACGCGAGATCGGCACCCTCGAAGCACTGGATGCTCTGATGCGGCCCGGAGCCAAGGCGTGTCATGACTGCCCGGCCGCCGAGATACTCATCCCCGCCCTGGAACTGGGCCAGGGTTACGGCTGAACCTCACCACCCCGGAAACGGTGCGCTACCGCCCCCGGTGAGGGGCCGGGTGACCTGCTCCTACCGCATCCGGCGCCCGGCCGGGCAGGGTCAGCACCCGTACTCGTCGAGCACCGCCCGGGTCGTCCGGTCGAGCGGGCGCAGCGGGTGCGTACCGCCGTCCTCGGCCGGTCCCAGGCGCAGCGTCGCGCCTCCCTCGACGGGGGTGACGGTCAGCACGCCGTCGTCGACCATGGCCCGGACGGCGTCGTGCCGGTAAGGGCTGGCGGCGAGGCATTCGTTCGCGTACTGGCGGTCGTAGCGGTCGTACGGGCCGGCGAAGTAGTAGTCGGCGACGGGCCCTTGGCCCTGCCACACCGTGAAGGCGACCACTGCCGCGACGATTCCGGGGAACAGGGCCTGAGGCCCGGGCGCGGTGATCAGCCTCGGGCCGTGCCGGTGGATCAGGGCCGTTCCGGTACAGGCGATGAGGCCGGCCGTCAGGAACAGCAGCGTGTAGTGGGACAGCAGGTCGGCGCGCTGCCCGAAGGTGAGCGGCAGTCCGGTGCATGCGAGTACCAGCCAGCCGAGTCCGGCCAGTGTCGCGCCCTGGTAGCCGTTGAGCTTGGCCGGCCACTTCGCCCGGTCCGGCACCAGCTGCTGCTCGCGCCCCGCCCAGCGGCCGGCACCGCGCAGTCGTCCCGGATCCGGCGAGGCGCCTTCCGCGCGGTGCTCGACAAGGAGAGCGAGAACCGCGTCGCCGAAGGCGAGAGCTCTGGCGTGCACAGCAAACCGGTCGGTGCTCAGCTGGTTGAACTCGGCCTCCCGGCCGGGCTGGATCCGCGTGCCCGTGGCTCTGCTGCGGGGGAAGACGCGGTTGAGGGGGTGCCCGGGGTCGGGGAACCCGGGCAGTGTGGGGGCCGTTCGCCCCGCGCCGAGCAGATCGGTGGCGCTGCCTGTCCGGTCAGGGATGTACGACTCGTACAGCCGGTCCACCCGCCGGTCGCCGCGGAGGCTGGCCTGCAGTGCCTCGACCTGGTCGATGACGGCAGTGAGGAGAGGATCGGACGGGGCGCTGCGCATCCGTGCCAGGGCGGCGTCCCGGGGCACGGCCTGCCACACCCCGCCGAGCCGGTCCAGCGCCCGGTCCTTCCACACATCGCGCAGGCACGGCCAGACGCGGGCGACCGGCAGCCGCCGGGGCGGACGCCGGTCGGTGAGGTGCGCGCGCAGCAGCGTGCTCGCGCTGCGCAGATAGTCGGTCTCGGCCGCGTAGGAGATCGCGGCGGCGGTCGTGCGCTGCCCGCTGGGAACATCCTGCACGCGTTGGGCGGCGGCCCGGGCCGCGTCCCCCTGGGCGCTCAGCTCGGCGATCGCCCGATGCCAGCGGCTGCTCACCGGCCGCCCCCCTGTCTGTACCCGGTGTGGTGTCGCCCCTGAGGCTACCCGCACGGTCCGACACGGCGTTGTCCCCCGCCTTGGTCCTACCGGGTGGACAGACGGAACTCTGGGACCAGGGAGGATCCACCCCAGCGTCGAGACCGTCTCCCGTGCTGTCGGAGATCCTTTCCGCACCTTCGTGACGTTCGTCGGTGACGGGCGGAGGGTTTTCGTCTGTGCGCCGCCGGAAGCCCGGAGGGCGCTGCTCCTCCCGCCCTCCGGGCAGAGCCGGTAGGGCGGAAGGAGCAGCGGTGGTGGGGGGTCGGAAATCGTGCCGGCTCCAGGATCAGATCAGTCGTGCCGACCCTGCGCGGCTTCCCGCAGGCCCAGTGCCAGGCGGTCGTGCTTGTCGGCCAGCGTCTTGAGCTGGTCTGCGAAGCAGATCCAGTCCGCGGGCGGCTGGGGGGCGACAACGGCTGTCCCGTTCCAGACCGGGCCGGGGACGTGCAGCTCCCGCATCTTGCGGACGAGGTCGCGCTCCTCGTCGTCCATGGCGCGCATCCGCGACCACGGGCGCCTCCACTCACCTCCGACAGGAGTGACGAGGTCGTGCTGCAGCAGGTGACCCATACGCGACTGCCACCAGTCACGCTTCCGATAGATCTCCTGCGCGTGGTCGATACGGTCCATGTCGGCCGCGGAGATGACGCCGTTGACGGTGATGGCTTCGAGGATCTGCTGGTGGAACTCGGTCAGGCGCGGGAGCCTCCGCTTCCTCGCCGGCACCGTGAACGGCTCGAGCCCTGCCTCTTCGCGCAGGATCGCGTGCATCCCCGTCAGGCAGGCGGATTGGTGGAGCTCCCTCCACTCCTGCTCACGCTCGCGCCGGTCGGCCAGACCCAGCAGGCCCGGACAGACTTGGCACAGCCTCAGGACTGCATCGGGTTCTTCACTGCTGCTGTACCGCTCCCACCACTGCTGCCCTGTGGCGGGCAGGCGCCCGCAGAGCGCACATCCCGTGTCGTGGAACGCGCCTCCTCCCTGCAGTTCCTTCAGCGCCTTGTAGCTCGCGTGGGGATAGACCTCCTGGTAGTCGTCGGCGCGGCCGGACACCCCGCCCAGGCCCAGGCAGTCCTCGCACAGGGCGATCGGCGAGGACCTGCGCGGCTCGCCGGGCCGCGAGATCCGGGTGGCCGGCACCTCGCGCCGGCACCAGGAGCAACGGCCGACGGCGCCGGGCTCGGGCTTGCGGTACCGCGGCGTGGTGCGGCTGACGGTCAGGTCGCGGCCCTCCCGGAACAAGACCGTTCCCTCCTCGTCGTACGGGTGGAGCATGAACAACCGCACGGTGGTCCCCTTGCCGGCCAGGGCGAGCCTGGTGCGCCAGTGGCCGTAGCCGACCATGTCGCGGACCAGGCCGGTCATGCCCGCGTCCCTGGCGTCGTCCTCCATCCGGGCCTCGGCCTTGGCCTGCTCGGTCTGGTCCGACAGGCGCGGAGACAGGTGGACGGCGAGGTCGACGTGCAGGAGCTGCTCACGGCCGGGGTCGGAGTAGGGGCCGACGGCCCGGATCTCCTTGACCCACCACAGCGAGTCGGGGTCGGCGTTGATGTCGCGTGCCGCGGTGACGACCTTGGCGGCCAGGACGTCGGCCCGGGCGCGGCTGACCGCCTTGCGGCCGGTGCCGCGGCCGAGCTGCACACCGTCTGCGGTGATCTTCCAGCGTCCGCCGTCGCGGTCGGCGGCGGTGCCGGTACCGGGTGCGGTCAGCAGCCCCTGGCCGGCCATCGCGCCGAGGTAGGCCAGAGCCTGGGGATCGTCCATCGCGAGGTGTTCGCGGACCTCGCGCAGGGTCAGGCCCCAGGTCCCGGCGCGCTTGAGGAGGTCCCTGGTCTGCCGGGTCGGGTAGCCGAGGAACGGTGCGTCGAGGTCGAGGGCCACCTCGCCGCCGCCCGTCCCGACACCGCCGAGCGGCACCAGCGCGGGGCGGTCGGGGTGCGCCGAGGCGCGCAGCAGTGCCTCCTCGTCTTTCCGTGCCTGGTAGAGGGCGCCGCGGCGGGCACCGTCGACCCGTTCGAGGTCGGGATTCTGCACGCTTGCGGCGAGGGCCTTCGCCCGGTCGTCGGGATCGACGGGGGCGGTCTCGTCATCGTCACCGGGCAGGCTGAGGGCGGCGATGTCGGACAGCATCAGCGCGAAGTGGTCCCGGCCGTCGTACACGCTCAGCCAGGGCCGGTCCCGGGGGCCGGTGCTGCGCGGGTGCACGCTGGTGACGTCGACGTTGATCCACTCGGGTTCGGCGAGCGGCGCACCGGGCCGGGCCCACAGGACGCGGACCTCCGTCCAGCCCCTGTCGCCGAGGTACTGCTGGGCCTGGCGGACGGCGTGAGCGGCGTGGTCCGACGGGATCCAGTGACCAAGCTCCCAGCAGTGGTCCGCATCGGCCCGCCGGGCTCCGGCGCGGTCGATCAAGAACTTCGCCATGTCCTGGCGCAGCCGGTCGCGGACCGCGGCCACGTAGTGGTTCGACGGAGCGGTGCTGCCCAGAGTCCCGGCGTCCGGCCACGTCACCGCTGCTCCGTCCCACAGCGGGAAGGCCGGCGAAGCGACGGGGGCAACCTCGCCGACCCCCTGGGTGATGCGCGCGCCTTGGCGGGCGGCCGGCTGGGGTCCGGTCGGGGCAGAGAGGATCCGGACGGCCTCCGCACGGCCGGCCGCGTCCAGCACGGCTGGGAGAAGGCCCTTCTCGGCGGCGTCGACGACGCGCTCCAGGGCACGCTGGTACCCCATCCGCGTCTCGGCGTTGAGAGCCCTGGCGATGTTCTGGCGGTTGCTGATCTTCGTGCTGTTCTTCGACGACACGACGGCTCCTGCACGCTCCGGCCCGGGCCGTCCCACCACGACCGGCGCCGGAGTGCATACAGGGCGGTCGAAGAAAGGCGGGAGCGCCAACCGTCACCACTGCATCACGCTCCCAGCGGCAGCTGGATTCACCACAGCCCGGAGGTGGGTCCGGACACGGCACGCCCGGTGACAGACGCAGCGCCGATCCTATCGCCCGCCCGGCCGCCAGACGGCGTGGTCCAGCACGTTGTGCACCGACGGAACCCTGCGGGCAGTGGCTGTCCATCCCGCTGCCGGGAGCGTCTCCCGTGCTGTCGGAGACCCGTTCCCGCTGAACCGAACGCCCGATTCGTCGACCGGTGCGCCTCGGTGACGTTTCGTCGGTGACGCTTCGGGAGTTCCGTCGGTGCACCTACCGGCCGGGGGAGACGGAAGCCGGGCAGTCAGGCAGTCAGGCCGCCACGGGTTGGTGGGACCAGTTCAGGTCGACGTGCGTGGCACCCTCACGGACCACGATGGGGCCGTGCTCCTTCTCCAGCCGGCGGTACTCGTTTCCGCCGGAGTTCGGGTTCTTGTACCCGGCCCACTTGCCCAGGTCGGCCTGCAGCAGGGCTACGCCGGCGGCCTGGTGGGCGACGTAGATCCGCTCGGCCCGCTGCCGCTGGGTGAGGTTCTTCGGCAGCACGGAAAGGTCGATGTCGATGCTCAGCCGCTCCCGTGCCTCTTCGTTTTCCTCGTTGTCCGGCAGGTTGTCGTGCTCGGGGTCGGGCTCCTCGTCCTCGTGCTCTTCCTCACCCTCCTCGTCGCCGAGGGCGTCCTCGCCTTCGCCCGGCAGCGGCTCCTCCTCATCGGACTGACCGGCCGTGGAGCCCTCTGCGGCGGGCTCGGCAGGCTCTCGCTCAGGTTCCGGGTCCTGCTCCGCCACCGGCTCGGGCTCCGCCTCCGGCTCGGTCTTCAGCTTCGGTTCGGCAGCGGCCTGGGAGCGCGGTTCGCCCACCGCAGCAGGCTCCGGGACCTCCCGGGTCTCCTGCGTGACCGGCTCCTTCTCATCCTGCGACGGGAGGGGCGGCGCGGATGCCGGGGCGGCTGGTGGCACCGCCACGCTCGCCGGCGGCTCTTCGGCCCTCTTGGCGGTGGCCTGCGGGGTGCTGGCCGGCAGGGCGTTGGCCGGAGCCGCGTCCATCCTGGACCCCGCCGGGCTCCGGCGGTACCGGGAGAGTTTCGAGGAGGACGGTTTCACCGTGGTG